>CALLWO010000001.1 GCA_938016355.1 uncultured Boseongicola sp.
TCCCCATGGTATTGCAATATCCGACAGATGGGGCTGACGCTGCAGCGATTTCCATGAACTCTTCATCGTCAATCTCTCCGGAAGCCAAAAGCTCCCGCGCTTTCCAAATTACCGTTCCAGAACCGGCGCGTTCGCCTTTCCACCATCCGTTCAGCATCGGGCCAACCGACAACGCGATTGCAGGAACATTGACCGTCGCCGCAGCCATCAGCAGGGCCGGCGTGGTCTTGTCACATCCAATGTTCAGAACAACGCCATCAATCGGGTATCCGTAAAGCGTCTCGACCAAAGACAGATAAGCGAGGTTTCTATCAAGCATCGCGGTCGGCCGCTTGCCGGTTTCCTGAATAGGATGAACCGGAATCTCGATTACGGTTCCGCCAGAAGCGATAACACCATCACGTACACGCTTTGACAGCTCGATATGATGCCGGTTGCAAGGGCTCAGATCGCTGCCGGTTTGCGCGATCCCTATGATTGGTTTGCCCGATTGGAGTTCTTCGCGTGTCAGCCCGTAGTTCAGATATCGCTCCAGATACAAGGCGGTCATTTCCTGATCATCTGGGTTGTTGAACCAGCGCTGGCTGCGAAGCGTGGGTTTCGTGTCGGACATATTAGGTTCCTGAATTGCGGGTTTTGGGTTGCACTCTGGGTAAATGACTACCGCTAACATTACCAGAGTTTGCCGGCATCCGACTTAACCTCTTTTTCAGGCCTTCGTTCTAAACCGCGGATCGGGTGGCAAAGAACAAAGAGGTGGTGGAATGTCCGCCGATACCAAAGCGCCTATCATTATTAAGCGCAAAAAGGTCATTGCTGGCGGACACCACGGTGGCGCGTGGAAAGTCGCCTATGCGGATTTTGTGACCGCAATGATGGCGTTTTTCCTGCTGATGTGGCTGCTTGGGGCCACGAATGAAAAACAGCGAAAAGGTATCGCGGACTATTTTAATCCGACGATCCCGGTGAACAAAGTGTCTGGGGGTGGGAACGGGGCTTTTGGCGGCGACAGCATCTTTACAGAAAGTTCTCTGGCACACACCGGCACCGGCGCGTCCATGCAACGCGCAAGCGAACAGAACGCCGCAAAAGGCGCAACCGGCATTGATGACAGTGATGATGCGCAGGAAAGTGCGCGCGAGGCGGCGTCTTTGGATGATGTTGCCGCCATGCTTTCAGCCAAAGGCGGGGAAAGTATGTTCTCGGACTTGCTCGCCCGGCACATCGTTACCCGCCTCAGTGACGAAGGTCTGATCGTCGAAGTATTTGACCTGCCCGATCAACCGCTGTTCATCGACGGGTCAGATCCCACGCAAGCTCTTGAAACCATTATGAGATCAATCACGGAAGTGTTCCAACTTGCGGCCAATGACATCGCCATTCAAGCGCACACTGCGGCAGTCCCGGTTGTAAGCCTGACGAACCCTGTTTGGGAACTATCCAGTGACCGAGCCAACGTTGTACGCGGCCTTCTTGTGGATCAGGGCCTCGCACTAACCCGCATGCAACGCATCACTGGCTTCGCCGACAATCTACCTGCTTCTCGGAATCCTCTCGCACCGCGCAACAATCGGATCGAAGTCATCCTGCTGCGCAGCAAGGTTTAAAAGTAGACGCAATTTTAGATGTTAGGGACCCGTTAATGGCCCGTGATTTAAGCCCGTACCAATTGGGGGTCGATGCATCAGAAAGGCGCATATAAATGACCATATCTTCTTCTTTGAATGCCGGGGTTGCCGGTCTCGCCGCAAATGCCAGCCGTCTAGCGACGATTGCCGACAATATCGCAAACTCGTCGACCTATGGCTACAAACGTGCCGAAGCTGACTTTTCTTCGCTGGTGATCGAAGGCGGGCAGGGGACGTATTCTGCCGGTGGCGTGCGCGTTACCACTCAACGCTTGATTGACCAGCCTGGCGCTTTGGCAACATCGAATAATGCGACCGACCTTGCAGTGCGTGGGCGTGGGTTTCTACCCGTAACAACAGAAAGCTCGCTTTTGAATTCTTCGGGGGATTTCCCGCTCTACCTTGCCACAACGGGTTCGTTTCGAACGGATGAGGACGGGTTCCTGAGAACTTCATCTGGCGTCACTCTCATGGGATGGCCGGCAGATCCGGATGGCACAATTCCAACTTATCCGCGAGATACCGGCGACGGTCTTGAACCGGTACAAATCAATGTAAATCAGTTCACATCAGAGCCAACAACGCGCATCGCGCTCGGCGTCAACCTTCCTGCAACGGAAACCGAATTCGGCGCAACGGGCGACGCGCTGGAACTCTCAGTTGAGTATTTTGACAACCTCGGGACGTCTCAATCCATCAACATTGAATTCACTCCGACAATTCCGGGCGCGGCTGGCTCCTCTAACGAATGGACGATGGTTCTCACAGATTCTGCGTCAGGCGGGACTGTTGTCGGGGAATACATTGTCACTTTCGATGAAACACGCGGGTCGGGCGGCACAATCGCGTCCGTCACCCAAGATCCGACAACACCAATTGGCGGCGCCTTCGTTGATGCAACGGGTGATTTTCAGATCACCGTTGCCGGGGGCACAATTGATCTCAATATTGGCGCTTTGGGGGCAGGCACCGGTCTGACGCAGCTTTCCGACAGCTTTGCGCCCACGTCGATTTCCAAAGATGGCTCGCCGGTTGGCAACCTAATCTCCGTAGAAGTGGACGCCAACGGATTTGTGCGGGCCAACTTTGATATCGGGATCACACGGACGATCTATCAAATTCCGCTCATTGACTTGCCCAATCCCAATGGCCTGATTGCCGAAGACAACCAAATCTACCGAACGTCAAACGACAGTGGGACGTTCTTTCTCTGGGATGCGGCCGACGGTCCAACAGGTGATATCGTTGGATATGCCCTTGAGGAAAGTGCCACCGACGTTGCTGGAGAATTGACGCAGCTTATCCAAACGCAGCGCGCCTATTCCTCCAATGCGAAGGTGATCCAGACGGTCGACGAAATGCTGCAGGAAACAACAAACATCAAACGCTAAAATCTAAGGTGGCCCAATGAGCATCTCATCAACACTTTCGAATGCCCTGACTGGCCTGAATGCAGCGTCCCGCGCCGCCCAAGTGGTCAGTTCGAATGTGTCCAATGCGATGACCGACGGGTATGCGCGCCGCGAACTGGACTTGAGCGCCCGAGCCATAACTGGCTCGGGCGATGGCGTTCAGGTCGATGGAATTCGTCGCGTCGTCGACGAAACGATACTCCGCGACAGACGTCTCGCAGACGCCGCTGTCGGTGAGGCAAGAGTGCAATCCGACTTTGCGCGTGCCGCCCTCGACATCATTGGTTTGCCCGGCGACGCAGGCAGCTTAGCCGCCCGTGTCGCAAGTCTGGAAGCCGCGCTTCTAGAAGCCGCATCACGCCCAGATTCTGATGTACGGCTGGCAACTGTGCTCGACGCGGCCACTGGGCTGACCGAAAGCTTGAATAACGCATCCAATAGTGTTCAGCAGCTTCGGATCGACGCCGACCAAAACATCGAGAACACTGTCATCGAGCTAAACGACACCCTCGCTCAGATTGCTGAAATTAACGGATTGATTCTGAGTGCGCGCGCGTCCGGGCAAGACAGCGCTGGTCTGGAGGATCAGCGCCAGGTTTTGGTGGATCGCATCGCCCAAAGTGTGCCGGTTCGCCAAATTCCTCGCGATAATGGAACAATCGCCCTTTATTCCATGGGTGGCGCATTGCTGCTCGACGGCAAGCCCGCTGAATTTGGATTTCAAAACACGGATACAATCACAGCCGATATGACGCTTGCGTCCGGTGCGCTGTCAGGGCTTACGCTGAATGGTGAGCCGGTAAATACATCCGGTGGCTTCTCCCCGATAACCGGAGGCGTGCTTTCGGCACTATTCGCCGTCAGAGATGAGCAAGCGATCGACGCTCAAGATGCTCTGGACAGCATTGCGCGGGACCTGATCTCGCGGTTTGAAAGCACAAGCGCAGATCCAACGCTCAACCCCGGGGATCCTGGCCTGTTCACAGATGGCGGTGGGGTGCTCGATCCAACCGATGTCATTGGTTTGTCCGGGCGAATTGGGGTTAATACTCTTGTAAACCCCTCAAATGGCGGTGACCTTTCGCTGTTGCGAGACGGTTTAGGGGCAGGAGTGCAAGGTCCGCTTGGAAATAGCGAAATTCTCAACGCCCTAGGCGAAGCTCTCTCTTCTTCCCAAGCGCCCGTCGGAGGTGGATTTAGCGCAACGCTGCGGACGTTCTCTCAAATGATCTCTGACCTCACATCAAGATTCGGACAAGCCGATGTGAAGCAATCGAATAGCCTGGCATTCCAACAATCCCGCCAATCGTCCCTCCGCGACACCGAACTCGCAAACGGCGTGGACACCGATCAAGAGATGCAAAAACTCCTCTTGATCGAGCAGGCCTACGCGGCAAACGCCCGTGTCATTCGCACTGCCGATCAATTGATCCAAACCTTGTTGGAGATCTAAGTCATGAGTATTTCATCTATTGGAGATCTCGCTCAGTCACTTCAGCTCCGTCGCGACAACGCCCGTTTGACGCTGGCCTTGAATCGCGTGACTTCGGAAATCTCTACCGGGCAGGTCCAGGATATAACGAAAACTGTTCGAGGCGACTTCTCTTTGCTGGCGTCACTCGAACGGGGCATGACGCGCTTGGCGAGCTTCGAAACAGTGCAGAAGGAAACTGCACTGGAAGTCGACGCACGCCAAAGCACATTGGGCACCCTTAGGGAGATAAGCCAAGGTGTATCCAATACACTTTTGCTCGTTGAAAGCACGCAGGATGCGACGCTAATGACCAATGCTGCCCGAGACGCGGCAGACAGGTTCGACAGCGCACTTGGGTTGTTAAACAACCAGATCGGGGGTCGGTCATTATTCTCGGGCCAAGCAGTAAGCGGGCCAGCAATTGCTCAGTCCGAGACCATTATGGCGGCGCTGGAACTCGCCATTGTCACGGCCGGTGCAACGACGCCCGCAGAGATAGAATCGGTTGTGGATGGCTGGTTCTCCGTTGGCGGTGATTTTGACACTGTCGCATATTTAGGAAGCGATCAGCGGCTCGACCGTGTGAACCTTTCTGACACCGAAACGACCACCTCGCCGCCAACTGCCGAAGATGTACGATTGCGTGGCACGCTGGCTGCACTGGCGCTCGGAACACTTGTGGATCGTGGCGCATTGTCCGGCTCTGTTTCTGATCGAGGGGCTCTTCTTCAATCTGCTGGCGAGCGATTGCTGCAATCCGACAAATCTTTGGTGGAAATGCAAGCTGAGATCGGCACAATTGAGAATAAAATCGAACGCGCTAAAGCGGAAACAAACGCCGAGTTCGACGCCCTGCAACTCGCCCGCTCCGAGATAGTTAGCGTCGACCCTTTTGAGGCGGCTTCCGAGCTGCAGGCCGTCGAAGGGCAACTTCAAGCTCTATACACGATAACAGGCCGGCTTTCTCGACTAACCCTGACGGAGTATATCTGATGCGTATTTTCTTGGCCTTGGCCCTAATGCTCTGCATATCGACCGCCAATGCCGCAGAGGTTCGCATCAAGGATCTTGTCGATTTCGATGGCGTGCGCGGCAACGACCTTGTTGGCTACGGGCTCGTTGTCGGTTTGAACGGCACGGGTGACGGCATCCGAAACGCCCCATTTACCGAAGAGATCATGTCCAACATTCTTGAGCGATTGGGCGTCAATGTAACCGGTGAGCAGTTTCGGCCGAAAAATGTAGCGGCTGTTCTTGTGACCGCAGAGCTGCCGCCTTTTGCCCGCGCAGGAGGGCGTATCGACATTACGGTTTCTGCGATCGGCGATGCAAAAAGCTTGTTGGGTGGGACGCTGATAATGACACCTCTCAACGCGGCAGATGGTCTGATTTACGCGGTCGGGCAAGGCACCATCATCGCGGGCGGAATATCAGCCGAGGGCAACGGCGGAAGTGTCACCCAAGGCGTTCCCACCGCAGGCGTCATTCCGTCAGGAGCCCGCGTAGAACGCGAAGTGCCATTCGATTTTTCACATTTGAGCGAAATTCGACTTGCATTGCGCACGCCTGACTTCACGACAGCTGCCCGCATTGAAGCGGCGGTAAACGCAACTTTTGGTGACAGCGTGTCACGCATGATCGATCCAGGAACCGTGGTGCTCGACATCGCACGCACGGGCCTACGCAGCCCTGCCCATGCGTTGAGTTTCGTCGAAGCAATAAGAGTTGAACCTGAAACAAAGGCGCGCGTTGTCGTAGACCAACGATCAGGCACAATTGTCATGGGAGAAGACGTGCGGCTTTCTCGCGTTGCGGTCAGTCAAGGCAACCTAACAGTTCGCATTCAGGAGACGCCCATTGTGGTACAGCCGAACCCGTTTGCCGAGGGCGAGACTATCGTGGTGCCCCGAACGAGCGCCGAAATTGACGAAGAACCGGGCATCGGTCTGGCCGTTGTGGACAGCGGTGCATCGCTGTCAGAACTGGTGTCCGGATTGAATGCTCTGGGGGTCGCTCCACGCGACATGATCGATATTCTGAAGAGCATCAAAGCGGCAGGCGCGTTACACGCTGAATTTGTCGTCAGATAATCTGTCGATCTAAAGCTTCCCAGAACAAAGCAGGCTAAGGTTTCTCGCAGTCTACGAAACGCTCAGAAGTATCCACGCACCAGCGCACCGCTCACCAAGCTCCAGCCGTCAACAACGACAAAGAATGCAAGCTTGAAGGGGAGCGAAACAATCGCTGGCGGCACCATCATCATACCCATCGACATCAGAATGGCGGCCACAACAAGGTCAATGATGAGAAACGGTAGAAAGATCAAAAAACCGATCTGAAATGCGCGTTCGATTTCGCTCAAAAGGAATGATGGCACAAGAATGGAAAGCGGCGTGTCGGCTTGTTGGTTGATCGATACATCTGGGCGAAGAGACGCCATTGTTGAAAGAGTCTCTGGGTCAACGCGGCCAAACATGAATTCTCGAAATGGCATTATGCCAAGCGAAAAGGCGGTGTCGGCCGACAATTCGCCGTCTAACAGCGGTTGACCTGCAACGCTCCAGGCTTCGCGGAAAACCGGCTCCATTACAAAATAGGTTAGGAAAATCGCAAGGCTGACAATCAGCATGTTCGGCGGGGATTGCTGAAGTCCGATGCCCTGTCTCAAGATCGCGAGCACGGTAACCATGAATGGGAAACACGTTATCATGATCGCGATGCCTGGAACGAGGCTCAGGATCGTCAACAAAACAAATAATTGCAGCGCGCGGGCCGTTAGAGAACCATCACCACCCAGATCAAAGGAAACCGACTGCGCACCAGCCGCCGTTGCGACTAAAAGAAAGACGAACGCAAGCGTGCCGACGACGTGTGCCTTCCAGATGTATTTCCGCTTTTGGAACTCTCTCGTCACGTCGACCCATTGGAGTTTGTGATTTCCGTGAGACGGACCCCAAGCTTGCCGGACCCTTCTTCGCCAATCTCTTCCAGCTCGCCGCGCGCAATAAGTTTGTCGCCGATGTAAAGCTCGACAGGGTCATCAATGGATCGATCCAGCGAAAACACGGCGTCTTCACCGACCGACAGCAATTCCTTTACAAGCGGGCGCGCTTTGCCGACGCAGATAGTGATCTCAACCGGAACTTGCCCGAATGGGGTTTCGGCCAGTTTGTCCGGATTTTCTGATGGAAGGTCTGTCATGGTCTGGTGATTATCCCGAAGATGCTTTTGGTTTCTCTAGGTCTTGGAACGCTGCGAGTTGTGCGCGCACCATGTCCACTAATGGATTGAAATCAGTCACATTTTCTTCCTTACCAAGCCTCAGGTAAGCTTGATTCTCACCTAGGCTGGGTTCTGGACGCACAACCAGATCAAACTGGGAAAGTTCATCGACCAGGTCCTCGAACAGAGGCGCAGTGTTGGTAGACGCAATGAGTTCTATGGAAGGGTTCAGGTGCGCCTCTGCGAGCTTCAAGATTTCCTCGCGGACACTCAGTTTCAACATATCCGGCGCGATCTCTGCAAAGAATTGATCGAGCAATGCGTCAAGTAGCTTTGCGATTTCTCCGCGTAACTGACCGACCGCTTCGTGATACGTGAACCCAAGATCCTGGACGCAACGCTCAAATTCAGATGTGACCCGTTTTCCCTGAACGCGAGATGCCTCTGCTGCATCTTCCCAACCCGATGCGTAACCGGCTTCGTACCCTCTGGAGCGGATTTCCTCGGCGTCGGCTTGCGCGACTTCGGCTCCAGCAGGTGTTGCTCCAAACTGGCGACTTGAAACTTCAAATTCCTCAAGAATGTGGCGCATGCTCATCTTGCCTGCTCGGTTTGGTCTTGCATCCATTGCGAAAGAACTTCGACAGATTCGTCCTTACGATCTTCGATCAGACGTCGCAGGCGCGAGGCCGGCTCTTCCCCAGTTTCCTGAGCGCCCATGCTATCAAGCGGCGTTGCAAAATCTGCCATTTCGAATCCTGGGCCGCCCAACTCACCATCAAGTGGTGGCAGCGCGGGCATACCAGACGGTGCGCTTCCACCAGGCGCTGGTAGTTGGGCGTTGTTCGGGGCCGAACCCCCACTCAAAAGAGGTCGGACCACGAAGAGGCCCAGAATTAGACTGACGAGTGCGAGAACTGCGAGTTGAACTAGCGCCATTGCATCAAATGATAAACGCTCGAACAACCCAAGCGGTGCCAGGGCAGGCAATGGCGGCGTGTTCTGAAACTGGAGGGAACGGATTGTAATCGTGTCGCCACGGGCGTCGTCAAATCCAATCGCGGACGACACCAGGGCGCGCAAACTCTCCAATTCATCTTCTGTTCGCGCCTGCCAAACAACTTCTCCTGCTTCCGAAATGGTTTCTTCGCCGTCAACAAGCACAGCCACGGTAATCCGACGGACAGCGCCGGGTTCCCTCAAAAGCTCACGCTGGGTTTCGGAAACCTCATAATTCACCACTTCGCGATTGCGCGTTTCGCTGCTTTCCGAAGACTGCCCAGAGCCTGCGCCGTCGCCGTCGGGCAGGTTCGAGGCGACAGTGACCGCGCCTCCTCGCGCGTCATTCGCCCGCGTAGTCGTTTCTTCGTTGTCAGAACTGATCGCAATTCTGCTATCTGGATCGACACGGCGCTCTGAAATCACTTCGCGCTCGGTCACAGTATCGACGTTCACTTCGACGATCGCGTTACCCGTGCCGACCCGCGCTTCCAACAGTCTCATTACATTTTGGCGCAACGTGTCGGCCCGGCGATCAGATGATCCCGCGAAGCCGCCGCCTGCAATCGAATCCAATGGAATAAGGCCAGATCGGCTGTCGATGACCGAAACATCATTGGCCGCCAAGCCGGTCACTGCCGAAGCCACGAGATGGCGAAGGGCGAGCGCCTGTGGCGGTGTGAGCATGCCGCTTGTTGTTGTAACCGTAACCGAAGCCGATCCAACCTGCCCGCGTGAAAACGGATCGTTTGTTGGGTTTGAAAGGTGGACGCGCGCCGCCGAGATCTGACGATTTGAGGTTATTGTGCGAGCAAGCTCGCCCTCTTTCGCGCGCCAATAGGCTGCATCAAACATCTGGGACGTCGTGCCAAACCCGGAAAGGTTATCGAGAAGTTCGTAACCCTGGCCGCCGTTCGACGGCAGCCCGTCTCCAGCCAGCGCCATGCGCAAGCCATCACGCTGGGTGGAGTCCACATAGATCGCAGGTCCACGAACCTCGAAAATTGCGCCCTGGGCCTCAAGTGCGGCCACCACTTCGCCGGCGGCCGCAGGCTCAAGACCCGCATAAAGGAGCGTCATCCGCGGTGATGTCGCAGTGCGCGCCAAAAGCAAAACAGCACCAAACATTGCGATCGTCGCGAGCGCGACAATGATCTGTCTCTTAACTGTCAGCTTGGACCAAGCGCTGGTCATTTGTTCCACGGGGTTCTCCGCGTTTGTTGCCTTGTGAATGCTTCTGACATGCCCGCCTTAACAATCGGTTAGTCACAACGGGTTATCTAATCCGTGATTGTTAGGAGACAGCGCGATGACCGATGCCACCGCCGAAGACGTCGAAGAACCGGCGAAGAAGTCCAAGTTTGGGCTGATCGTGGGTGTCCTTCTGGCCCTTGTCGGTGGCGGCGGCGGATATTTTGTGACGTCGTCGGGCATGTTGGCGGGCGATGCAAAAAGCGAACCAAAGAAAATGGCGTCCAAAGGTGTTTCTTTTGTCGAAGTCGAACCGATGACGGTCCCAATCGGCGCGCCGGCGGAACAGCGCTACCTTCGGTTTCGTGCGCAGTTGGAGGTGAAATCTGACTACAAATCGGATGTGGAGGCGCTGTTGCCGCGTGTGGTTGATGTGCTGAACACTTATCTTCGCTCGATTACTATGGCCGATGTCGAAGACCCTTCATCGCTTCTAACTCTGCGTTCGCAAATGCGGCGCCGGGTCGATCTGGTCGTGGGCGGCGACAAAGTGAACGACCTTCTTGTCATGGAATTTGTGGTGAATTGAGGGCGTGTTGTGGAACTAATCGCTGATATCCTATTGATCGCAGGCGCGCTGGGTGCGGGTCTCTACTGCGTTGTCTTATCGCGACGTTTGAGTAAATTTACCGATCTTGAAAAGGGCGTGGGCGGTGCCATTGCCGTGTTGTCAAAACAAGTTGATGACATGACGGACGCGCTCGAAGTGGCGCGCAAGGCGACAACTTCCTCGGCATCGTCCTTAGGGTCACTCACTGGCCGAGCCGAAGGGGCCGCGCAACGCCTCGAATTGCTGGTGGCCTCTTTGCATGACCTGCCACTGGAGGATGCCGAAGATGCCTTATCCAAAGACAAGGATACGGACGTCATAACCCTCTTCCAAAGCAATCGAACCAATTATCAAGAGGCGGCAGAATGACCAAAAAACCTCCAAAGAGACATGGGCGCGGCGTTCTTATCGTCGTTGCCTTGTTGCTGATCGCGAGCGCGGCTGTCCGTTTTGGGATCGGTCCCGGGGCGGCGATTGCGCTGGAATTGACGACTGAAGCCGAAACGCCGCAGATCGTCACAAACGCCGATCCCGACATCACCCCGGAATTGGTTGAGTTGCTTCTAGAGGTGAAAAACCGCGAGGCGCAATTGCGCGAGCGTGAATCCAAAGTCGAGGCCAGAATGCAGGTTCTTGCCCTTGTTGAAACCGAAGTTGCCCAGGATATCAAGCGCCTGGAAGACGCCGAAGCAAAGCTCAGATCGACCATCGCTGTTGCGAACGAAGCCGCAGAATCCGATATCCTGCGTCTGACGGCGGTTTATGAAAACATGAAGTCTGAACAAGCGGCGGAGCTTTTTCAGCTGATGGAGCCGAGCTTTGCGGCCGGATTCCTCGGCCGTATGCGACCTGACGCTGCGGCTTCCATCCTTGCTGGATTGGAGGCCGAGCTTGCGTATTCGATCAGCGTTGTACTGGCCGGGCGGAATGCAGATGTACCAGTCGAATCTCTGGAGCAGTGACGCAAATTTAACGTGATCATGATTAATGGTCGAACTTGAGTGTCTCATGAGTGGATGAAACGTTGCTTGGGATCGTTGGTGTAGTCGTTGTTTTCGGAATGGTGTTCGGCGGGTATCTGATCTCCGGCGGCAAGATGACGATCATTATGAAATCTCTCCCCTACGAGATGATGATGATTGGCGGAGCCGCAACCGGCGCTTTCTTGATCGCGAATTCCGGGTCAACGATCAAACACGCACTCAAAGACATCGGGAAAGTATTCAAAGGCGCACATTGGAAGCCTGACGACTACCGGGACTTGCTCTGCCTGCTTTTCGAATTGATACGCCTCGCACGGCAAAATCCCGTCGCACTCGAAGAACACATCGAAGATCCTGAAAATTCATCGATCTTTGCGGGGTACTCCAAGATCCTGAAAGATCGCGAAGCCGTGGAGTTGATCTGCGATACCCTCAGATCTGCGTCGATGAACTACAATGATCCGCACCAGGTTGAAGAGGTCCTGGAAAAACGTCTCGAAGCGCATTTGCACCACGCCAAACACTCAAGTCACGCCCTACAAATTGTAGCGGATGGATTGCCCGCGCTTGGAATCGTTGCGGCCGTGCTTGGCGTTATCAAAACGATGAGTTCGATTGATCAACCTCCCGAAATTCTCGGAAAACTGATTGGTGGCGCGCTTGTTGGAACCTTTCTTGGTGTTTTCCTTGCCTACGGGTTTGTCGGGCCCTTCTCAAACAAACTTGATGCAATTGCCGACGAAGACCATCATTTCTATCAATTGATACGGGAAGTGCTGGTTGCCAATTTACACAATCACGCCACGAGCATTTGCATCGAAGTCGGGCGGCAAAACGTACCCGGCGGGCGCCGCCCCAGTTTTGCCGATCTTGAAGAGGCCATCAAAAACACCAAACAGGACGCCGCATGATCCGCGCCCTCGTTACACTTGCCTGTGCCCTGGTAATTTCGAGCTCTGCACTTGCCGATACGGTGCGCGTCCGCAGCGGCGAACACCCCGACTTCACCCGTTTGGTGTTTGAATTCTCGGCCCTCCCTGATTGGCAGGCGGGGCGCGTCAAAGACGGATACGAAATTGCATTTAAAGGCAACGGCGCACTTACAGCAGATTTGGAGCGCGCTTTTGCTCTTATTCGTCGCGACCGCGTTGCCGAAATTGATGTCGAGGCAGAACAGCGACGCATCACCATCGTCCTGGCCTGCACTTGCAATGCGGATATATTCACCGTGCGCAGCAATGCTCTCGTTATTGATATTCGCGATGGCGCGCCCGACGAAACCGACAAATTCGAGGACGTATTGCCGGTCCCAAAGGCAACGCAACCTAAGGCGCTCTCGAACGCGCCGGCTCTCAATGCCCCGGTAATACATAACGCAGATGCACCGCGATACCTGCCTCTTTATGACGAACCGCACCTGGCGCAAACCGACGTCCCGCCTTTACGGACTGCCACGCAGAAGGCCGATCGACCACCAGCTATCCCACTTTCAGACCGCGTTCGCCCGACAAGCTCTGCTTCGCTTGATCTAACGGATATCGGGGCCACGATTGATTCCAACGCGGTCTCGGCCGTTGCCGATCAATTGTCACGTGCCATCGCCCAAGGACTGCTTGAACCGTTCGAGCCGCAACAAGGCTTGCCGGCCGCATCTGACACTTCACCCGTCAACATCTCGGGCCCGGCAAACTTCCTGGCGACGACCCGCCTTGACCGTGATTTGAACGCAACCGACGTCAGCGTAGAAGCAACGAGTTCCGGCGCTCAATGTATCTCCGATCGTTATATCGCTTTTGAAAAATGGGGCGATCCAGACGACCTTTCGTACCTTGGCAAATTGCGACGCAAAGCAATTGCGGAAAATGGTGCAGTCACTCAAGAAGGCATGAGGGATCTTGCGCGATTTTACCTTTTGCTAGGATTTGGAAGCGAAGCACAGGCGCTCGCCCGGCAAATTTCGCCGGGCGTAGACCGCGACATCATTCTCGCGCTAGGCGACATCATTGACCAAGGATACTCCGAAGCGCCTATTTTGGATGGCCAGATCGCATGCGCTGGCGAAGTTTCGCTCTGGGCGGCGTTGGCGCAACCATTTGGTGCGGATGAAATTCCAACGTCGACGGACGCAATTCTCAAATCATTCTCGGCACTGCCAAGGCATTTGCGTACTCATCTTGGCCCAACTCTTTCGGAGCGACTCCGTCAGGCGGGCGCCCCAACAAGTGCGCGCGCAGCGTTAAACGCGGTCACCCGCGCTGGCTCAGGTACCGCGCGCCAAGATTTGACAAGTGCGCGATTAGGTCTGACCGGAACGGCCGCGGGCCAATCAAGAACGGCACTGGAAACCTTATCGCAAGGCACGGATTTCACAGCAGCTGAAGCTTTGCTTGAGCTATTGAACGATTCTAGACGACGCCAAGTCGCCCCAAAGCCTGAGTGGGTTGACGACGCAGCCACGCTTGTCCGCGCCATTCGTGGAACAGAACTTGGTGAACGGCTGAGTATTGCCGCGCTACAAGGACATGTGCCACTCGGCCGCTTTGATGCGCTGCGACGAACCCTCAATACGTCCGTCCCCGGATTGAACGATTCCGTTCGGCGGAACCTCTCGGTCGAGGCGTTAACTGCGGCAGTTGCAGAGGCCGACGACATAGCCTTTCTGCGTTCTGAAATCGGGTTCTCTCGGTTTGCTAAGCCACAATTCTTGTCTGTAGATGCGAAGTACAATGTGGCTGCACGGCTTCTCTCTCTGGATCTTCCACAGATAGCACTGAAATATTTGGAGAACGCGCCCGAGACCGAACGCTTTAGCCATCTTTCAGCGAAAGTCTATACACGCCTGATGCGCCCTGACACTGCGCAACGTCAGATCGAGGACTTGAACACCACAGGCATTGCAGCGACGCGTGCGACTATTTTTGACGCAATCGGTCAGCGAAAGCAGGCAGCGACGCAATATGCGCTTGCGGATCAACCGGTTCTTGCCACGCGCCGGGCATTGCAGTCGGGTGATTGGGAATGGGCTGCCAGCAATTTGCCGACGAATGTCCGCGACACACTCCTGACTTTGACAACGCCAAATGACCCTGCAACAGACAGCGAAAACGCAGCCCTCATCGAGAGCGTTTCAAATCGTCGCGAAGCAGTCCGCAACTTACTTGAGTTGTCCAAGATCGAAGGCGAACCATAATGTTCAGACATTCGCAATCCTTCCAACATATCTTCAAAACTTAAGCGACCTAAGTGGTGCGCTCAAAGTAATATGAAGGGACGGCCAGAATGGCCCGACATTGGACAGATCAATGCGTTTCAACGCTCTTTGTGCTTGTTTTCCTAGCATCTAGCGGCATGGCGCGCGCCGCTTCGGAGGCAAGCGAGATCTCCGGGATCTGCGAAATCGCCGCTGTAAAAGCATCGCAAAAATATGCTGTTCCGCTGAATGTCTTGCGGGCCATATCATTGACGGAGACAGGCCGTCGAATGAACGGCGAAATCCGCCCTTGGCCGTGGACGATCAACATGGAGGGTAAGGGCAAATGGTTTGACGACCGCAAAGGCGCACGCAGCTATGTCGACCGGCACTTCGAAAGGGGTGCAAGAAGCTTTGATGTCGGTTGCTTCCAGATCAACTATCGATGGCACGGCGAACATTTTGAGTCATTGACGGAAATGTTCGACCCACAGATCAACGCCGACTACGCGGCCAAATTTTTGGCCGAGCTTTTTGACGAATTCGGCGACTGGTCACGAGCGGCGGGCGCGTACCATTCCAGAACGCCCAAATATGCAAACAAGTATCGTGCCCGGTTCAACCGCTTGATTGCAGGTCTTTCACCCGAGCCAGTCTTGCCCGAGGCCACTCGCGTAGTGGCGGACATAAAACCGAAGCCTACGAAACCCCGCTCGAACTCGTTCCCGTTATTGCAGGTTCGAACAAGCCGCGCCGCGTTCGCGTCTTTGGTCCCACTTCCCCAAGACGCCCCGCAGGGCCGCTTCCTTCAGATCGGCGGCAACTAGCGCGTGCTGAGCCTAAGCAACATATTCCGACCGACTGTTCTGCTGACATTGGCGCTCATGACAGTCATCGTCATGATGATCCTGCCCATGCCCGCGTGGGTGTTGGATGTCGGGCTTGCGACGTCATTTGCGCTTGCCATCTTGATCTTCACAGTAACGCTTTTCATCGAAAGGCCGCTGGATTTTTCGGCCTTCCCAACCATCCTGCTCGCGACTTTGATGTTGCGTTTGTCACTGAACGTCTCCTCAACAAAACTCATTATTGGTGAGGGTCATACCGGAACTAACGCCGCGGGCGATGTCATTGAAGGCTTCGCAAACTTCATCATGGGGGGCAGCCTGTTCCTTGGCCTCGTGGTGTTCGGCGTTCTGTTGATTGTCAATTTTATCGTCATCACCAAAGGTGCTGCACGTATGGCCGAGGTTGGCGCAAGGTTCGCGCTTGATGGTATGCCTGGCAAACAGCTCGCGATTGACAGCGATATGTCCGCAGGTGCAATCGACCACACGGAAGCAAAATTGCGCCGTGAACGCGAACAGGCCGAAACGACCTTCTTCGGGTCGCTGGATGGGGCATCAAAATTTGTCAAAGGCGACGCAATTGCAGGGCTATTGATCACGATCCTCAATCTCGTAATGGGATTGATCATCGGGATCGCGGTGCATGACATGAGCGCGGGGAAAGCGTTTGAAACATACGCGATTCTGACGGTCGGGGACGGCTTGGTTAGTCAAATTCCCGCCGTCATCATATCCATCGCATCGGCGTTGCTTTTGGCGCGGGGCGGCACCACAGGCTCCACCGATCTGGCCGTGTTTGCGCAGCTTAGCCGGTACCCGGCAGCGATTGCGACCGTAGCCGCGTTGATGGCGGTTTTCGCGCTTTTTCCAGGTATGCCTTTTCTGCCATTTGTCACCGGCGCAATAATTCTGGGTGTGATCGCCTTCCGGACTGGGCGCCAAGAACCCGTAAAAGACGAAGACGCAGATGCGCTTCTGGAGGATACAATCGCGCCCGAACCGACGCTCGGCGACATGCTTGATCTTGACGAGATCCATGTCGAGTTTGCGCAAGATCTCGTTCCCATGGTTCTTGACGCTGCCACCGGGCTCGACGCGAGAATAACCAATATGCGCACGCATATTGCGGCGAATTTCGGGGTTATTCTTCCCGAAATCCGCCTAACCGATGACGCTGGGCTTCCGCCGGGCACGTATATTATTCGCATTCAGGGGGTGGCGCAGGGCCGTGACCGGCTGGACGCAAATCGTGTCTTGGCACTTTTGCCGCCAGTTCCGTCGGACCAAATTCCGCCAGGGGAAGATGTCAAAGAGCCGGTCTATGGCGCGCCCGCGCGCTGGTTGTCGCGCGGTGTCGCTGACGACGCAGCTCTTGCAGGCGCAACTGTCATCAACCCGGCCGAGGTTTTGGCAACCCACTTGCTCGAAGTCATAAAATCCAATTTCCCACGACTTGTAGGCATTAAGTCGCTGCGCCGGTTGCTTGAGGAACTTACGAGCCTCAGCGATCAGGATCGCGCCGATGCCAATCGACGTCTGTTTGATGAATTCATCCCTGACAAAGTGCCAATTGATCTTTTGCTTTCAGTCATTCGCTTGCTTTTAGAAGAGAGAGTTTCGATCCGGAACCTTCCGCTCATTCTTGAAAGCATTGCGGAATCGCGCGGCGCAAATGTATCGGCTGAGCAAATGTGTGAGCACGTCCGCCAGAAACTTGCCTTCCAAATTCTCGCCGAACTGCGGGCGACCGACGGATCGCTCCCTCTCGTTCAGCTTGCGCCAGACTGGGAAGACACGTTCCTGACTTATCAATCAGGCGATGAGCGTAGTGGCGATGTCGCGCTGCCCCCCGAATTGTTCCACAAGTTGACAAACGGGATCGCAGAAAAGCTCGGCACGGCCAGCGAGAACGGACACTTTCCAGCAGTCGTCACGTCAACCCGGCGTCGGCGATTCCTTCGGACCATCCTTGGGTCAAAGGGAATTACAAATCCTGTTTTGTCGTTTGAAGAATTAGCGCAAGAAACGCGACCAGCGCTGGTGGGTCTTGTCCCGGCATGACCGAAGCGATTGCAGAACTAACCGGGATCGCGCAATCGGTCTTGTTTGCTTCCATCCTTGTATTCCTCCGTATCGGCGCGGCGATGGCGCTCCTCCCAGCTTTCGGGGAAATGATGGTTCCGGTTCGGGTTCGTCTTGCACTGACCCTCGCGCTTGCCGTTGTCGTCGGCCCGGCCGTCACCGATAGTATCCCCATTGATCCTGACTTTGGTGCGGGTGCGAAACTGGCGGCCCTTGAGATTGCCACCGGCCTGACGTTGGGGTTTGCGTTGCGCTTGTTTGTATTTGCGCTTCAGGTGGCGGGCACGATTGCCGCACAATCGACATCGCTTTCTCAGCTCTTGGGCGGTCAGGTGATCGACCCGCAACCCGCTCTAGGTGCGATATTGGTGCTTGGCGGGCTTGCACTCGCAACTTTGCTCGGCCTGCATACAAAAATCGCTTCGATGTTCATCATGTCCTACGCGACCGTCCCGGTTGGGATGACAATTCCGGCGGGGAGCCTCCTCCATTGGGCTGTTGCCGGAGTTTCTCATATGTTCGCGTTGGCGGTGGTCCTGGCCATGCCATTCTTGCTGGCGTCACTTCTTTATAATTTGGCGCTGGGCGTCATTAACCGCGCGATGCCACAATTGATGGTCGCATTCGTCGGCGCACCTGCAATCACATTCGGCGCACTTGTGTTGCTGGCGTTAACGGCCCCAATTCTGCTTTCGGTTTGGTCAGACCAGCTTGATCGCCAAATTTCTGATCCGTTCGGTGCCGTTCATGGCCGATGAAGAAGAAAGCTCAGAAAAGCCGTTTGACGCCACGCCTCGAAAACTGGAAGAGGCGCGCAAACGCGGGGACGTGCCGGTCTCGCAAGACCTGACCACGGCGCTCGTTTACCTTGGTTTCATCGTTGCTGCCGGCTTGTTCGGTTTACAATCACTCATAGACATTTCCACGCGAATGGCCTCGCTGCTCGACATGCCGCATCGGTTTGCGGATCAGGCATTTGGCGGGGGTCAGCAGTTTTTGGGTGGCCTTTTGAGCGCGCTCCTCGGGCCTTTGTCGCCTTGGTTCGGCATCCCGATCATCTTCGCGATCCTCGCCATTGTCGCCCAGAATGCACTCGTTTTCGCACCTGACCGCATCAAGCCTAAACTCAACAGGATTTCTCCGATAAGTGCTGCCAAGCAAAAATTCGGACGCGACGGTTTGTTTAATTTTGCAAAAAGCTTCGTGAAACTCGTTGTTTACAGCGCGGTTTTGGGCTGGGTCGCGATCGTTTGGGCAGAAGATATTCTGACTACACCAGCGTTTACATTTCAGGCCTCGTTGAGCCTTGCTGTCTCGACTGTATTTGCATTTCTCGGCGCGTCATTCCTTGTCACGCTCATCATAGGTGGCGGTGACTATCTTTGGCAACGCGCGGAACACCTTCGAAAGCAACGTATGTCCCTGAAGGAATTACGGGATGAATCAAAAGAAACCGAAGGGGATCCCCATACAAAACAAGCGCGCCGGCAGCGGGGCTACGATATCGCAACCAACAGGATGATCGCCGATGTGCCCGGCGCAGATGTCGTGGTAGTCAACCCGACCCATTATGCAGTCGCACTCAAATGGAGCCGAGATGGCGGTGCGGCGCCTGTCTGTGTTGCGAAGGGAACCGACGCGGTGGCCGCGCGTATTCGCGAAGCTGCGATGGAACATGGAGTCCCGGTTCATCATGACCCTCCAACGGCGCGCGCACTTCATGCAACCGTGGACCTTGGGCAAGAGATCCCACCAGATCACTACCGCGCTGTGGCTGCCGCAATCCGGTTCGCGGATGCCATTCGCCTGCGATCAAAGGGTCCATAGATGGATCAAAATGAACACCATGAATTGACTGTTTTGAAAACACTCGCCAATGCCAAAAAACTGCGTGTGCAGGCGGATCTCGCGGAAGTTGACGCAGCAATAAATGCGCTCATGGCTGAGATCGAAACACTTGGCCGGCCGATATTGCCTTCTGTCGGTGATGTGCTCCATGCCGCCGCAGCTGACGATTGGGCATTCCACCGTCGGTCTTTGAAGTCGCAAGCGAATATGCAACTGGCACAGCTTCGCGCACGTCGCGAACCGGTTGCGACAGAGGCGGCCCGCCTGTCTTCTCTCGAAGACGTTCTAACCGAGGCGATGCTCAAACAAGACAGCGCGCTGGCGTCAAAAATGCGCAAACGCGAACTCGACGCATTGCTTTTGAAAATCGCAATAAGCTAGGCGCGTCTCACGCTGTCTTACATTTCCTGACGAACTATGTCGGTGATCAAGATATCCGAGACATCTTTGCCAAGCGTGGCCTGCGCGGCTTCAAGCAAGGCGACACGCAAAAGCGAAAGCCGACCGCTCTCCGTAAACGCACCATCGAACCCGCCCATATAGGCGTGATCGAACAGAACTCGAAGGAACGCGTCACGCAGTTTCGGCTCACGTGCATAAATAGTATCCACCGCTTCAGGTACCGTCTCCAGCGAGAGTGACATAACAACCAAAGAGCGTACCAACTCGTCACGCACCACCGGGATGACAAACTGGTTTTGCAAGCGAAGGTATTCAAGTTCCTCCTCCTTTTCGTCGGATGCCTTGCCATCCTCGCTTTTCTTATCGGCCTTTTGACAACCGTCATCCTTACAATCTTCAACTACCTTCTCAGGCGCGAGAAACAATCCGGCCCCGGCGCCGATCCCGGTTCCGAGCAGAGCCAGAATGAGTGGAAAAAGGAGCTTCATGATCAATCACTCAAAACGGCAGGAGAATATCGGCGACTTGCTGGCCCACGCGCGGTTGTTGGACATCGCTGATCTGACCGCGCCCACCGTAGGAAATGCGTGCGGCAGCGATCTTGTCATAGGTAATTTCGTTCTGGCGCGAGATATCCTCGGGCCGAACGTACCCCGTCACGAGCAGCTCTCTTATTTCAAAATTAACCCGCACTTCCTGGCTACCCTGCAAACGCAGAACGCCATTCTCAAGAACGTCGACAATTGTCGCTGCAACGCGAAGCTCAAGCTTTTCGTTGCGCCGGACAGAGCCGTTCCCCGAGCTGCTCGAACTGGACGAAAGATCAGCCGCATTTGCCAGGCTCGCGCCTCCGGGAAGCACGCGATCAACGATCTGCGGAACTCCTAAAAGCGATGGGGCACTCATGGATTCCGAGCCGTTTCGTGCGCGCGACGAGGCATTGGAAATCTCGGCGCGTTCATCAATTTCGATTACGACGGTCAGAATGTCACCTTGGCGTTCCGCGCGACGATCTCCCAAAAGCGAACCACGCGCGCCGCTCCAAAGCGACGCATCATGCCGATTGCGCATCCCGTCCCGGCCAAGGGGCATGGTGGCACGCATGGATTGTGCCTCGGCGGAGGTGTCAATCGGCGTAAACTCCGGCACTTTCCCGACGTTTTCGAGCCGGGCGCAAGCCGAAATCACAACAAACAGGACCAAAACTCCAAACAACTTATGCACGGCTATCCACCTCTATTGTTGAACGAAGGCGACACCAAAATTGCCCCATCCTTCGTGACATGGCCCGATACGGTCGTCCGGGAGGAGACGTTCATCACACGAATGCGCTCACCCGCCGCACCTCGACCAAGCGCGCGCCCTTCCGTCGTGATCACAAGGCCACCGCGCGAATAGATCAGTTCCACAAATTGGTTGCGCTCGACTAATGCTGGCGCTCCGATGTCGCTCGGGCGAATTGGTCGCCCTGGATAAAGCGTGATCTTGGTTTCCTGTCCGACAATTTCCGTGGCGTTTCGAAACGCGCCGGGTATCACTTGATCCAGCACCGCGAGATCTTCGGCGCCAAGAATAACATGAGGTCGGATGGCGCGTACTGTCGTAAGGCTTTCGGCCCAGGCAGAATGCGCTACAAATATCATAATAACCAATGTCATAGAGCGTATCATCTGACTTGCACCGTCGCACCAAGCATCTGATCCGCTGCGGAGATTACTTTTGCGTTCAGTTCATACCCACGCTGGGCTTCAATCAATTCTGTAATTTCACGCACCGCATCGACCGAACTGCTTTCCAGATAGCCCTGTCTTAATCGGCCCAATCCGTCGGCGCCGGGTGCTGCCGTGAAAGGTGCTCCCGACGCAGGTGATTCAAGAAACAAGTTCGACCCGATGGCTTCCAACCCCATTGGATTTACGAACCCTGACAGAGTGAATTGCCCGAGCAACTCCGGTTCTACCCGGTCGTCAAAATAGGCATAAACCTCGCCGTCGGCGTTGATGGAAATCGAACGCGCGTCTTCCGGGACGGTTACATCCGGCACGACAGGATATCCGTCTGACGTCACGATCAAACCTTCAGCAGACCGCTTCAAACCGCCATCTCGGGTATACCCTGACAGGCCCGATGGAAGCGTGACTTCCAAAAAGCCCTGACCTTCGATCGCCAGATCTAAATCGCCACCGGTGGATTCGCTCGAACCCTGTTGTAGCGTCATTGAAACCGCCGCAGCGCGCACGCCAAGCCCAAGTTGAACGCCTGTTGGAAGAACTGAGCCGTCGGCCGCGTTGATCGTCCCCGGACGGGACGCTTGCTGATAATGGAGATCCGCGAACTCGGCGCGACGTGCATTGTATCCGGTCGTGCTCATATTCGCGAGGTTATTGGAAACCACTTCGACGCGCATTTGCTGCGCGCTCATTCCTGTAGCTGCTATCGTAAGGGCTCGCATGGCTCAGTTCTCCTTATTCGCCGACCGTTCGGATGGTGCTTCGGATGCGTTCGTCTTCCCGGTCAAGAAATGTTTGGCCAAGCTCATAGGCACGCTGAACTTCGATCATTCGTGCCAGTTCGCTGACCGGATCAACGTTTGAACTCTCTAGAAAACCCTGAAGCATGCGCCCACTTTCAAGCGGAACCGGCGCGCCGCCCGGCTCAAAGCGAACGCCTTCTGCGCGCAACATTTTGAGCGGATTTTCGGGCCCCCACAATCCGATTTGCGCCACCAATTGCCCATCAGCAGACATCGTTCCGTCGGCGCCAATGGCGATGCTTTGTGCATCGGGTGGGACGAAGATGGGCCCGCCGGCGGCATCTAACAAAGCCGCGCCATCGGGTGCCACAAGGATACCCTCGGGAGACGGCGTAAAGGCACCGGCGCGGGTCAATCGATCACCGTCAGGCGTCGCAACCAAGAAAAAGCCTTCCCCCTCAATGGCCACGTCGAATGTCCCGTTGGTCATCGTCAACGCGCCTTGGGTCAGGTCACTGTTGCGCACGTTTGCGTTCGCCATGGCAAGCGCTTCTTCGCGCGTGCCTAGATCGACGACGTGCTCTGAAAAGATCACACCTTCAGCGCGGTAGCCTGTCGTGCCCAGATTTGCGATGTTCTGCGCCACACTCGACATGCTGCGCAAAAGGCCTGCCTGTCGGTTGAGCGTGGTATATCCCGTATTATCCATCGCTCAGAACGCCACAATCATAGGGATAATTGTCGTGGTGAAATAACCCGCCAAAGTCGCCGTCATGAATCCCATAGACGCCCAAAATACGACCAACATCGCACCAAGTTTTGGTACGAAGGTGAGCGTCATTTCTTGAATTGACGTCAACGCCTGAACCAGCCCGACCAGAATGCCGATCACGAGCGCGACGAACAAAATCGGCGCGGACATCATCACGCCCGCCCAAAGCCCTTGCCGAAGCACGTCATAGAACACCATTTCCGGCATCAGACCGGCATCCTCAAAATCTCTTGATAAGCTTCCACAACGCGGTCGCGAACAGTCACGGCCGTTTCGACGGCCAATTGTGTGTTGGCCAAGGCTTCGACCAACGCGTGTGGATCGGCGTTGCTGGTCATGGCGTTCATCGCTGTTGCTTCGGCATTTGCCAGCGTTTTGGTGAAATCTTCTGCCACGTCCCGAAAGGCTTGCCCCGCACCCGTTGCGTTTTGGGCCGCCGCGCCGCTTTGGGCGGCGCCTTTCGAATTGGCATAACCCTGAAGGGCCTGAATTGCTTTGATATCCATCTTTTTCTCCGTCAGCGCCGCAGAAGTTCGAGCAGGCTTGACCGCATTTTACGGGCCTGGTCGAACATTCTGAGGTTGGCTTCATAGCTTCGCTGAGCCTCGCGCGCGTCGGCGATCTCCATCACAAGATCGACGTTCGATCCGTCAAAATACCCCTTGGCATCGGCCATAGGGTGAGACGGATCATGAATGCGATCCAACGCACTTTGGTCCAATTCAACCGGACCGGTTCTGACTTGGCCAGTTTCACGGCCATTGGCGACGACGGCTTCGAACGTCGTCATCTTCCGCCGATATCCCGGCGTATCTGCATTCGCGATATTCTCCGATACGAACCGAAGGCGATCCGCCTGCGCTCGCATTCCCGACGCGCTTGTTGATGTACTGTTGTGCAATCCATCCATGACCTGTTACCTCCCGCGACCCATGGCCGTACGCATGATATCAAGCGATGATTTGTAGACGGTCAGTGCCAGTGTGTGGCTAGATTGGGCTCGTGTCGCGCGCACCATTTCTTCTTCGAGCGACACTGTATTGCCGTTCGGGGATGCGCGACCTCCAACATCAATTGTAGCCCAACGCTGAATGCTTTGATCTGCTTGGATGTGCGCGGCCCGCGTTGCTTTCGCAGCAAGCGTCGGGTCGGCTCGCATCATCGTGTCTTTGAAACTGTCGAGATCACGCGCGCGAAATCCGGGCGTGTCTGCATTCGCGATATTCCTCGCGACGATAGACTGGCGCTGCCCTGAATAACGGGCAAGGTCCTGCGCCATGCGCATCACTTCTGGTGCTTCGAACATCGGGGCTTCTCCCTCGAGTAGATGCACCAAGGCTTAACCCTGATTCGTTTATAAACCGTTCTTGAGACCCAATCATTTTTCGAAAAAGGGGACCGATTTGCATTTGCCTGGTCTGGATCAGATTGCGTTCGCTCTGAAGCGACTTCCGCGGACACGCACCGTTGCGCGCGTCTCTGCAATGCAGGCAAATCATGTCGAAATCAGAAATGCGCCGGCCAAAATGGGCCTCGGGCATCAGGTGAAATTTCTTAGGAAAGGATGCACCCTTACCGGTGAAGTCGTAACGATTGAGGCAAACAAAGCTCAGGTCGTAGTCGAAGGGCTCTATGATGAAATCGCCATTGGCGATCCATTGGTTCATCTCGGCCCTTATGAAATCGCCCCTGATGACAGTTGGGTTGGTCGAGTGATTGATCCCGCTGGCCGCCCACTTGATGAAAAGCCGCTCATTCAAGGGCCCGTCCCGCGCCCCATTGTCGGCAATCCGCCGCCTGCGGCGGCTCGGCGATCGCTCGGCGCGCGGCTCAAAACAGGACTTCATGCGCTGAACACATTTCTCCCAATAGTACGCGGTCAAAGACTTGGACTTTTCGCCGGGTCTGGCGTTGGAAAATCCAATTTGTTGGGATCCCTCGCGGCAGACCTCGAAGCTGACATTGTGGTCGTCGGGTTGGTTGGCGAGCGCGGACGTGAAGTCGGCGCGTTTGTGCGCCACATTTTGGGACCAGCGGGTATGGCGCGCACGATCGTTGTCGCGGCGACGTCGGATCAGCCGAGCCTCACAAGAAGGCGCGCTGCTCTGACGGCAGCATCCATCGCCGAACATTTTCGCGATAAGGGGCAGCACGTTTTGTTGATGATTGATTCCATCACACGATTGGCGGAAGCTCACCGTGAAATCACAGCCGCCGCCGGTGAACCCCCCACAATGCGAGGGTTTCCACCGTCGATGGTTCCGTTTCTCGCCTCTCTCGCCGAACGCGCCGGTCCGGGGGCCGAAGGGCAGGGCGACATTACCGCCGTCTTCTCCGTGCTCGTCGCAGGTTCAGACATGGAAGAGCCTGTTGCAGATACATTGCGCGGCCTTTTGGACGGCCATATTGTCTTATCACGTGACATCGCCGAACGTGGTCGGTTTCCAGCGATCGATATTTTAAAATCGGTGTCGCGCGCGCTCCCTGATGCGGCGACTCCATCTGAGAACGACACTCTCAGATTGGCAAAAGCCAATTTGGCGCTCTATGAGAAATCCGAAATCATGATCCGTTCGGGGCTCTACCAAATGGGAGCAAACCCGGAATTGGATGATGCCGTTGACCATCATCCCGCGCTTGATAAATTCATCGCGACACGTTTCGACGGGTCCATTTTAGGGAGTTTCGAGGCCCTCGCGGAAATACTCTTTGGAAAGCGCGTTAACCCGGATGAACCGATTCAGAAAGATGCGACATAGTCAGAAAATTGGTGCTTGAGCACGCAGAAGACTAAGGGCAACTGCTCCGCCGGAGGTCGCGGATGCGGAAGTACTCAGGTCGGCTTGAAGCAAGAATTTTCGGATCAACGCCTCTTGGTTTTCATCGCTCAACAGGTCGGAAGGGTTTGTGGTTCCAAACACGCCCAAGGATTTCTCGCGGAAGATTTCCAATTGGCGATCCAGATCTAAAGCGCCGATTTGCGGCGGCAGTCTGAAGGCCCCTTCGAAAACTGCCCGCAAAGGAGGCGTTCCCATGATTGTAAACCAGGCGGCTGTTTCACTCATGTTGTTTGACTTGATCGTTTCCAATTCTCGCTCCAAGCCAAGCGCCAACCGAAGATTGACATCTTGTTCGCCCACAGCTGCTTCGAATTGCCGGGTCTTGTAGTTGTCGATTACGGCATCCGGAAAATCGCTCAGAACTGTATTTGGGGGATCGAGGTCAAAGCCAAACGCTTCAGCCATTGCAAAATAGCGTTTGTCGCTCAAACGATTTGCGAACGCAGCGTCATCAAGCGTGCCTTCTTCCAACACCTTCTTGACGAAGAACTTGTTGTTTATGTCATCTTCCAGCCCAAAGGCGCCAAGTGCCACTTCCAGCAAGCGTCGGTCCGAAACCAAGGATTCGGCGGAATCTATATTTGCGATGGTGTCTCGAAAGTACTCTGTGTTTCGCGTAATTCCGGCAGATCCGTCAAAAGCGGCCTGTTGTGCGTCTCGGGTCTTGTTTAGAAAACTCCAGCCAACATTTCCACCAAACGGAATGATTGGTTGGAAACTCATTGGGCAGCGGTCGCCAAAAGACGTTCTTCGCGTGGAAGTAATCCTCTTAGAGCCTTCAATGCTTGATAGAACTGGTCTTCTATCACTGCGTTCGTCGCCGACTGAAGCAGGCGCGAGCTGTCGGGATCAAAAAACACCTGGCTAAGCTGTTCGATACCGGACAACAATTGAGGCCTGGCGTCCCCAACATCAGCATCTCCGGACAAAACGAGTTGCGCGATATAGCAAACACGGCGAACCGGTGTTTTCGCGTCTTCCGGGTGTAGCGCGTCTTTGAGCCTCAAAATGTTGGCGTTTGGGGTTTTGATAGAAAGACGCGTTCTGCGCTCACCGTTTTCTATGACCGCACCGTTGATCAGAACGCGTTCTTTGGGTGCGAGCTTTAAGACCAAACCACTCATGATGCCTCCTCAGGTGGGCGCAAACCTTGCATGATGGCTGCATTTATTTCGATAAGAACGCCAACATCGCCTTCGCCTCGTAGAAGGCGTTTGGATTCATTTTCAGTGAATTCGGCCAGCCAGAAAAGTCGTGCTTTCAGCTCTTGCGGCAACTGATTGCCGTTTTGGGCAACATCGATTGCGATTGTCGTCCATAAACGACGATTGTCCGACACAGCGCTCGCAAATTCGGGAAAGCTCTCGCGACGGTTGTTCGCAGCGTTTCGCAATCTGTGAGAAATTTTGCTAAAGGCGTCGTATTCAACAGATCGCGAAGAACGCGCCGGTGACGAGGCTTCCGCATAGGCAGAGATGGCGCGCTGAGCTAATGTCACGAAGGAAACTCCAGATTATTGTGCCCGATTTGGGTCGAAGGGTCGTGAAGGCGGGCGCCCGAACAGAGCGCCCGCCAAATCTGTTATCGGAACAGTGACAGGATCGACTGCGGTGCCTGGTTTGCGATCGACAGCGACTGAATCCCAAGCTGCTGCTGCACCTGAAGCGCCTGCAATCGAGCGGATGCTGCCTCGAGATCTGCATCAACCAGTGAGCCGATGCCTGCTTTTAAGCTGTCCGTAAGTTTGGTGATAAATCCGGACTGAAGATCGATCCGGCTTTGTGATGAACCAAACGAAGCCGCAGCATCAATCGCCGAGTTGAGGAAGGTGTCTATGTTATCTAGCGCCGAAGATGCACTTTCGTTCGTTGTGACATCCAGACCGTCCAGGCCAAAAAGCCCACCAGAAGCAACGCCGCCTGAACGGCCATCAACATCCAGTGTCAAACTCGTGCTGGATGAATTATCAATGCTCACAGTCCACGCGCCAGTTGTGGCGTCTTGGGTGACCTGAGTTTGCACTCCGTCAACGGCGCCCGCGTCTATGGCGGCCTTCAGACCTCTTGCGACGTCCTCGAATGTTTCGCCAGGACCGGCAATATAACGAAAAACTTCGCCACCGAATCCGGCCTGATACCCATCGCCATCCTGCACCGCAGCCGTCGCACTGAACGTGACCGTTTCTGCGCGCTGTTCGATAGTGCCGCTTGCAAGAGTAAGGCCTGTATCGCCGTTCAGAGCTGTAATTTCTGTGCCATCGAGTTCCGCGCTCGTGCCAGAAATCGCAACGTCCACGGATTCAAACGAATTTGTCGAAGAGATCGACAAAACGTTAGAACCATCCACGCTTGCTGTCACACCTTCGATGCCCTTTGCGTTGATCTGACCTTCAAAGTAGGCCGCAACCTCAGCGATCGTGTCCGTGGCAACAGTCGTATAATCAATTTGCACACCACCCACACTTAGCGAGATAGTATCGCCGCCGGTATAGACGCCACCAGTACCCGTGCCCGCTTCAAAGGTGATATCTGCTGTGACCGCATCGTTGGTCAAAGCAGTTCCGCTCAACAAGGTGTTGAAAGAAGCAGCGCCGGTCGAGTTGTCCGCAAGTTGCGTGCCGCCAGAGTTATATGTGCCAGCGTTGGTGGTCAGGTCCGCACGTGCAATCGAAATGTCACTCGAAGTCACGCCGCCTGAGGCATCACGTTCCAATGACCCGAGAATCGAAACCGCATCGGTTCCTTCGACCAGGCTCAACCCGTTGAACTGTGCTGCCGAGATAATCGAATTGATCTGGCCAACCTTCGCGTCGATATCGGCCTGAATCTTGGAGCGGTCGACGTTTTCTTCCTGAGCCGCAACAATGTTGCCTTTAAGTTCTGTCAGGATCTCTGAAACAGTTTCCGACGCCTGTCGAGCGACTGCGATTGTTGAATCGCCCAGGTTCAAACTGTCTGAAATCGCTTTAAAAGCGTTTACGTCAGATTCCAGAACCTTCGACACAGCCCAGATGGCCGAATTGTCTTTTGCAGTTGAGATTTTCTTGCCGGTTGCGATTTGGTTTTGCGTGTCGACGAGGTTTTGATTGATGGTCCGCAAGTTCTGCAAAGCGACCATTGCGCTTGTGTTTGTAAGAATACTAGCCATTGGCTGTCTCCAGTGTTTGGACGGTTTTTCGTCCTGTTTCGGGAACGTCTTTCAGACGTGTCGAGCCATTCTGACTATTGCGCTCACCGCCCCCGGGGCCATGCGCGCCACCCCTCAAAAGGATGCCAAACCGTTGTCGACCCAAAGCGTTAACAATCACTCAATAGCCGAGAATTCCGAAACCCGGATTTGCATAGAATTTTCAACAATTTGCTTAGATTTTCTGTTCGATTTTTGAGGATCGCGGGGTGATTACAGCGCGTGATCCATCCGCTCCATATGTCGAGTGGGAGGCAAAGTTTCTTGCTTCACTCACCTGTCTGAGTGCCGATTTAAGCCCTCGACCTACAGCGTCTAATAATTCGCCGTTGCGTCGCGCCGCTTCGCGCAGGTCTTCGATTTTTGCGGCGTCAACATTGTCTGCTGGCGTCATACCATCAACAAGTTCCGTCTTTTGTTGCGCCAATCGTTCCAGCGCCGAAAGATTGCCGCTTACAAGGTACTTGCGCTCACGTTCAAGCAAGTCCGCGATGTCGTCCAAGTTACTCATTTTACAGCCGCTGACCTAGCTAAAGACCTATAAATCGCTTCGGCTAATCCGACCCCGCCCGTTTCTACGATGCCGCGGGATTGCTCATCGACAAGCAGGCTGGAGAATTGATCTTCGCCAACGCCGCCACCGAAAGAGTCACGCGCTTCGCCGAGTCCAGCCGATTTCAACATTTCGGCAAGAAAACTCGCTTCAAGCGATTTTGCCATTGTCCACATTTCCGCATCTCGCGCTTGCGGCGCAATGGGCGCGCTGGAATGTGGAGTGCTGATTTGAGTGATCATGAGTACGCCTCGATATCTTCTGACAATTGTCGGCACTATCTTTGGCGGGGGTAAAGATACGGTAACTTCGTTCGATTAATCCGGTGGTGAACTGGCAGGACAGAAGGTCCAACAATGCAACTGACACCATTCCTCACCGGAACTTCGAAAAATTCTGTGCCAAGTGACCAGAACTCGGCCGTCCTAGTTTCCGAGACTGCGCTCTCCCCCTTTGGCGCTCTGATTGAGAGCAATCAATTGGGTGATAGCGATTCAGAATCGGTAAATGTCGCCGCCGCGAGTTTCGACACATTCAGTTTGACCGATGACATAATCGTGCCGGCACCTGAGTCTCGCAAATCGACGCCTCAAATGTTCACGGAACTGCAGGGCCGAAATTTGCCAATGCCTCAGGTTGAAAAATTGGCATCAGCTAAGCAAGAGCCTGCGGCACCTTCAATTATCTTGGAATCACCAAAGCGAACCGGCCCGGTGATGGACGAGGATGTGTCAAACCGTGTCATCGCAATGGTCGATGGAAAGTCGCCGACAGAGCCCGAGTTCCATTTGGCGCAATCACGTGGAAATCCAAATCCAAAAGTGAGCTCCCAAAACGCCGGATTGGACGAAAGCATCCCAAAATTGTCCAAAGAAACTGTGCCAACGGTGTCCAAACCGGGCCCAGAGCCTCTGGTTACCGGATCCGCGAGTAATTTCGCGCAGGAAGAACCTGCGACCGAGGTTCCAGTCGAAAACAAGCGCGCATTGGACCCTGTTTCGACCAAACCACAGCGTCGTTCCGAGGCGATTCCCACTGAATCGCCCGATAAGTCGCCATCGAATTTCGTCGACGGAAAGAGGGCAGAAACCGCTTCGGGCCGAGCCAGTCAACCTGTTGAATCTGAGAGCAAAAATCCGCTATCCCGTTCGCCGGAGCACGCGCCCGCGAAGCCAGAAAGTGTTCCTTTCCCGCGCAACACGGCCGATGTCGACGTGAGGTGGCAACCGGCATCTCAATCCCGACCTGATGTGAAGACCGAGCGTCTTAACGTGCCGCCACCCGAATCCGCACAAATTTCGTCGCAAAAAAGCGGTGTTGAGCGTTCGCCACAAGTTTCCGAGGATTTGCCTCGGACTGGTCAGGCGTCCCCAAAACTTGGCGCTTTGCCGCAGACGCCTTCGCAGAATCTCAAGCCTGCGTCCGGCCCTTTTCAAACTGGTCCCGCCGTGGCCCGCGCCGCCCCTGATCTGCCCAATGCGAAGCCAAGCGAACCCGGCGAAGCACGCAAAAATCCGCAGATTATCGCGTCGCCGCCTCAGTCGCCTGGGACCCCGGCCGCTCCGGCGATTCCGAACGCCGCGGCACTGATCTCTGGCCAGGTGTTTGAAGCCACAAAACCACGGGAGGCGCGTGCGACTGGCGCCGGCGAAGCATTGGGGTTCGCGCCGCTTGATTTAGGTTCCACGCGGGAAAACCACCCCGTTTCACCTCAGACGGCAAAGCCCGAAATGCCAAAGCCCGCGGTCTTGCAACTGGTCGAGGCGGCGCGCCAAACGCGCGAGGGCGTGCTTGAGATCCGGCTTTCTCCCGAAGAGCTCGGACGAGTAAAACTCGCCATGTCACCGGGTGAGGCGGGGCTTCAGGTGACCATTCTCGCGGAACGCGCCGACACGCTCGACCTGATCCGGCGCCATGTCGACCTCTTGGCTCAAGAGCTCCGCAATCAAGGGCATGAGAACCCGACATTCCATTTTGGCGAGAACGCATCTGACCAAAGGGACAACCGCTCCGACAATAATCATCCGCAGCGTATCCTTGGTGACCTCCAATCGCGGGAAGATTCGCCCGCGCGCCCGAACCGATCTCCAATAAATAGCGGTGGCGGTCTGGATCTGCGGCTTTGAAAAAGGAAAAATACAATGGAAATCCAATCACAATCGCCCTTCGCAGCGTCTGCGGCCAATGCGACACCGTCGGTGAGCCAACCGGAATCGGCGGGTTCAGCGCTGAGTTCGGACTTTGAGACGTTTCTCAAAATGCTGACGGTCCAGATGGAGAATCAAGACCCGCTGAACCCGGTCGAATCGTCCGATTTCGCCGTCCAACTCGCCACGTTCTCCGGCGTCGAACAGCAAATCCGCACCAACGGTCTCCTTGAAGACATGGCCACCGGGCAGGGCGCTTCCGGATTGGCACAGCTTGCCGGCTGGGTTGGAATGGAAGCGCGGGTAACCGGTTCGGCCGCGTTCGCAGGCACGCCCATCACAATTGCACCCTCGCCTGATCCGGCTTCAGATGCGGCCTATCTGGTCGTGCGCAATGCAAGTGGCGACGTTGTTTCGCGTGAGGGCGTCCCGATAAACGCCAAGACGCTAGACTGGGCAGGTGTGGACGTGTCTGGCGCCCCGCTGGCAGCAGGCAATTACACGTTTGAACTCGAAAGCCTAAATCAGGGAACGATTTCCTCGGTCAAACCGGTCGACCACTATGCCCTCGTGACAGAGGCGCGTCTGGGCGATGCGGGCGTTGATATTGTTCTTGCAGGCGGTGGCACCGTGCCTTCTGCGCAGGTCTCTGCTCTTCGGACGCCGCCGGGAACGAACTAATCGTCAGAGCCACGTGCCGGCGATAACGCCAAGCCCGACAAGAGCGCCACCAAACGCCATCCACAGGAGTGGCCACAATCGCGAGGGTTTTCGCGGGGTTTCATGCGGTTGATTGCCTTGCCGGATCAGTGCAGCCTCGGCAAGTTGTGGCAATCGTGGGCCAAACCGACTTAGGACACGACCCGTTCGGATAAGGTCCCGCGCCAAGGCTTTGGGGCCGACATTGTCCGCGATATAGCCTTCGACGACCGGTCGCGCGGTCGTCCAGATGTTGATGTGTGGGTCAAGCGAACGCGCAACCCCTTCAACAACCACCATCGTGCGCTGCAACAAAATCAGCTCGGTACGCGTTTCCATTCCAAAGCGATCCGTCACCTCAAACAAGTAACTGAGCAGCCGTCCCATGGATATCCGCGTGGCATCCATTCCGAAAATCGGCTCGCCAACCGCACGCAAAGCGCGCGCAAATTCGTCAATGTCGCGATCAGCAGGCACATATCCCGCTTCGAAATGCACTTCGGCCACACGGCGATAATCCTTGCGGATAAAGCCGAAAAGAATCTCTGCATAAACCCGACGTGTATATTCGTCGATCCGGCCCATTATGCCAAAATCGAGCGCAACAAGCGTTCCGTCCGAGGATACTTTCAGATTGCCTTGATGCATGTCCGCGTGAAAGTACCCGTCTCGAAGCGCATGGCTGAGGAACATCGTCAGTACCTTGTCTCCGAGTGCTTCGCGGTCATGACCAGCGGCATCAATCGCCTGAACATCACCCAATGGGATGCCCCCGACCCAAGCCAGCGTCATCACCCGCCTCGACGACAAAAACCATTTGACTTCCGGAACCGAAAATCCGGGATCATCGGCTGTGTTGGCCTCAAATTCTGCGGCAGATGCGGTTTCCAGCCGCAAATCAAGCTCGCCCAAAACCACGCCCTCAAAATGCGCGATCACATCCATTGGGCGCAATCTTCGTGCCGATGGGGCCAGCGTTTCGATCAGCCTTGCGGCAAAGTAAAAGGCGTCAATGTCACGCCGAAACGCCTGCTCGATACGCGGGCGAAGCACTTTGACGGCAACCTCTTCACCGCTATCGGCGAGCCGCGCTTTGTGGACCTGTGCGATGGATGCGGCGGCGACAGGTTCGGAGAACTCCGAAAACACGTCATCGACGGCGACGCCCAATTCATCCGCGACCGTCTTCTTGGCAATGTCGATCGAAAACGGCGGTAGCTTGTCTTGAAGGACACGCAATTGCAGCGCCAGTTCATCGCCAACCACGTCAGGCCGAGTTGAAAGGATTTGTCCGAATTTGATGTAGGCCGGGCCCAGTGCTGTGATTGCCCGCGTGGCAGGCGGCAGCGAGGGATCACCCTTGTAACCAAGCCATTTGAACGGCCAGCCAAGTACGCGCGCCGCAACCCTCAATGATGTCGGTGCGTCGAACGCCTCCAACACGACACCCATCGCGCCGGTTCGCTCCAGCGTCGCGCCGGTGCGAATTAGGCGAAGTATGTTGTGCGGTCCGCGCATTCAGAGCTTCCACCCGGAATGCAACGCGGCGATACCCATGGACAGATTGCGAAACTTCACCTGATCGAATCCCGCGTCCGCGATCATGTCGGCAAACGTGTCCTGATCGGGAAACTTGCGGATCGATTCCACAAGGTACTGATAACTATCGCGATCGTCGGCGATCATCTGACCCATACGCGGGATCACGTTATACGAATACAGATCATAGAGCTTTTGAAGCCCGTCATTAGGAAGCTGGGAAAACTCCAGAACCATCAAACGACCACCGGGCCGCAAAACACGATAGGCCTCACCAAGCGCATCCGAAATGCGAGTCACGTTCCGAATGCCAAACGAGATCGTGTAAACGTCAAATACGTTATCCTCGAAGGGCAAGGCCATGGCATCGCCTGTGATCCAATCAAGCTGATTGGCCATCGCACCGGCTTCGGCGCGCTTGCGCCCCTCGACCAACATCGATTCCGTCATGTCCAGTACAACCGCCGAAGCACCCGGTGCGCGCTTAAGAAACCTGAACGCAATATCACCCGTACCACCGGCAACATCCAAAAGCCGCTGATCCGAACGCGGCGCAAGCCAGTCCATCATCGCGTCTTTCCAAAGCCGATGAATGCCCACCGACATCACGTCGTTCATCACATCGTACTTGGACGCCACGTTCGAAAACACGCCGTGAACCAACCCAGCCTTATCGGCCTCCAGAACTTCACGCTCACCAAAGTGCGTTGTTTTTTCGCCACTATTCTCTGTCATGGCCCAATGCCCAACTAATTCCACATACCCGATATAGCCTCTAATGCAGGGACACAAACGCGTTGAATGGACGCGCTTACCTGACTTGCCCTTTTGACACCCAAAAGCGGCGAAAAACAGACGTGCAAGAAGTAGGACAAACAGCAAATGGGCCGCATTATTCTTTTTCTCGGGATCCTGCTCGTCGGGTTCTATGCATTCTTCATATTTGCTCTGAACCGGGAAGCCATAGAGCCTTTCCTCATGGACGTCGGAATCGACCCTGACAGCATCTGGACCCGCGGTATTCTAAAGGCCGTCGCGATTGCTCTGATCGGCATGCCAGTGGCAGGTCTCATGTGGTCGATTGCAGCGCTTGGATCAACCAAGGCCACGGTCGATATCCACGGCTATATTGTGTTGCGGCTCCGATCCGGCGCGCGCTATTTCTTTTCGGTCGCTTCGATCGGATTTGCCGGATTGTTCATCTTCGTGGCGACCGAAGAAAGCGACAACATCTTCTTCAACCTTTTCTTGGTCGCCTTTGGTCTGGCCTTCATGTTCGGCGGTGTTTGGATATTCATCGCCAAGGTGCGCTACGATAATTCAACACTTTTCGTTACCGAATACACCGGCGCGACGCGCCGCCACGAATGGGCCGACCTCGAAGGGCTCGAAGTCAACGATCAGGCGCAGGAATTCCATCTCTTGTTTCGCACCGGTCGAAAAGCGCGTATCTCGTTCTACTACCAAGGGGTCAATGATTTGATCCGCGTGGCAGAGGACAAGTTACACGTATATGCCAGAGCTTCCTGAAGTCGAAACCGTCCGCCGGGGTCTCCTCCCTGTTATCGAAGGCCACACGATCACCAATGCCGACGTGCGCCGTCCCGATCTCAGATGGCCGTTTCCAGACAACATGGCCAACAGATTAGCGGGTCAAAAGATCACGTCTCTACGCCGCCGCTCGAAATATCTTCTGGTCGATCTGGCGTCGGGCGAAACGCTGATCATCCATCTTGGCATGTCCGGGCGGCTTTTGATCTCGGGCGATCCGCTCGGCAACTTCCATCACGAACATCCTGCGCCGGAAAAGCATGACCACGTTGTGTTTGATTTCGACAACGGCGCGCGCGTCACATTCAACGACCCGCGCCGTTTCGGTGCGATGGATTTGGGGGCAACCGAAAACCTCGAAGATCACAAGCTAATCCGCGATATCGGGCCTGAACCGCTGGGCAATACGTTTAACGCATCCTATCTCGCTGACCGTTTGAAAGGCCGTCAGACGCCGATGAAAACTGCGCTGCTGGATCAAAAGATCGTCGCGGGTTTGGGCAACATCTATGTTTGCGAAGCGCTCTACCGCGCACGCATTTCGCCACGCCGAAAAGCTGGCAACCTCTCGCGTGCCAAGATCGAAATTCTGGTTCCGATCATCCGCGATGTGTTGTCCGAAGCCATCGAAGCGGGCGGCTCATCGCTCAAGGATTATCGCCAAACCGATGGCGAACTTGGCTATTTTCAGCACAATTTCCGCGCCTACGATCGCGAAGGCGAGGCGTGTCAAACACCTGAGTGCAGTGGGAAAATTGATAGAATCGTGCAATCCGGCCGCTCAACCTTCTTTTGTGGGCGCTGCCAAAGATAACTTGAACACTGGTCTTGGAGTGCTAATCCTTCCAAGGGTTCGTCTGAGCGAAAAGTGAGATTCCATGGCCTACAACACGATCATTGTCGACGTCGAAGACCAGATTGCCACCATTCGCCTGAACCGGCCCGATGCGCTGAACGCCATTAACGCCGAGCTTTTGTCAGAGTTGGCGAACGCTGTGACCGACGCCAATCAGAACGACAAAGTCCGTTGTCTGATTATTGCCGGTTCGGAAAAAGCTTTCGCCGCTGGCGCCGACATCACGGAAATGGCGGACAAGTCATTTGTAGACGTATTCTCCAGCGACTTCCTCGTTGGCGATTCCGAAGCGATCCTGCGGTGCCGCAAACCAATCATTGCCGCCGTCTCCGGCTATGCGCTGGGCGGCGGGTGCGAACTTGCCATGATGTGCGATTTTATCATCGCCGCAGACACCGCAAAATTTGGTCAGCCTGAAATAAACCTTGGTGTGATTGCCGGATTGGGCGGCTCGCAACGCCTTACGCGGTTTGTTGGCAAATCCAAATCCATGGAAATGCATCTCACCGGGCGGTTCATGGAAGCGGATGAAGCGGAACGCTCAGGCCTTGTTAGTCGCGTCGTGCCTGCCAAAAAGCTGATGGAAGAAGCGCGCGCCGCTGCAGTCAAGATCACCGAAAAGTCCATGATCGCGACAATGGCCGTTAAGGAATCGGTAAACCGCAGCTACGAAACCAGCTTGCGCGAAGGGCTCTTGTTCGAGCGTCGGCTTTTTCATTCGATGTTTGCCACCGAAGACCAAAGCGAAGGCATGACGGCGTTCTCGGAAAAACGCGAAGCGCAGTTCCGCGATAAGTAGGGTCACTCCCGCCCGCATTTTTCTCTTTCCTTTTAAAGCCGGGTTGAGTACATCGCCCCGGTACATGCGCGCGAGGCCCGCTTAGGCTAGATTCGTCCGGTTCTTCGAACCCGGCGTCAGGTCTTGCGCAAGACCGCCTGTGATCAGGCAAGACGAAGGGAAAAGAACCATGGCGAATTCGCCTCAAGCAAAGAAACGTGCCCGCCAGAACGCGCGCCGTTTGGACGTAAACAAAGCCCGCCGCTCACGCATCCGCACATATCTCCGCAAGGTTGAAGAAGCGATTGCATCTGGCGACAAAGACGCAGCCGTTGCGGCATTGCGCGAAGCTCAGCCAGAGCTGATGCGCGGCGTCACCAAAGGCGTCTTCCACAAAAACACAGCGTCCCGCAAAGTCTCGCGCCTGTCGGCACGTGTGAAAGCCATCGGCTGATCCGAAAAGGAATCGGTTGGTTTGAAAAGCGCGCCTCCTGGCGCGTTTTTTTGTGCTTAATGCGGTCCCGTTTTTTGATCGGGCGGGCATTTCTGCAACCGCCCTGAGATTCTTTTTCAGACTTTTCAGAGTCAAGACCAAAGGTCTGTTGCGAGAGCGATGAACCAACGGCTAGCTTACGAATGCGATTCACATCGTCCTTGGGGGGACATGGTCAATGGTCAGAGGCTCTGGCCCGCGCATCGGAGAAGTTTCTCCTGATGAAGCGTGGCAGATATTGGAGGATTCGTCCTCTGCTCGGTTAATTGACGTCAGAACGCGCGCCGAGTGGGGATTTGTCGGTGTGCCTGATTTGAAGGGAGTTGGTCTGGCTCCGATTAACGTCGAGTGGGCCAGCTTTCCTGATATGTCCTTAAACCCGCGCTTTGTGGCGGAGGTTTTAGAAGCAATCGGCGGGGACACGCCTGATAACCTTCTATTTCTATGCCGCTCTGGCGTGCGATCCTTAAAGGCTGCCAGTGCCGTCGCAGAGCATTTCGAAACGCACGAAATGTCTGTGACCTGTCTGAATGTAGCCGAAGGTTTCGAGGGCGATCTGGATCCAATGGGACACCGGGGCGGCCACAATGGTTGGAAGGCTCGGGGGCTGGCTTGGCGCCAGTCTTAAACAAAAACAACGAGCACGACGGGTCATAGGCACATGAACGACGCAACATGGGGAACCATTCGCGAAGAACTTCTCAAGACGGTTGGCAAGAACAATTACGCAAACTGGATTGAACCATTGGAATTTTCCGAGATCGAAAACGGCGTCGCGACATTCCTGGTCCCGACTCAGTTCATGGGCAATTGGGTATCGCGTAATTTCGGCGACAAGATCCTGAACGAGATCCAAAGTGCGGGCAACAAAGTCTCCCGCGTCGCGTTCTCCGTTCCGCCTATGCCGAAATCGGGAAAGCCAAAACCCGCGAAACCTGCGCCACGCGTGAAATCAAAGCTGCCCGACCTCGATGATATGCCCGGCGCTCCGCTCGACAAACGTTTCACCTTTGACGCCTTCGTCGTCGGCAAGCCGAATGAACTGGCGCATGCCGCAGCGCGTCGTGTCGGCGAGGGCGGCCCAGTTACTTTCAACCCATTGTTCCTTTATGGCGGCGTCGGACTTGGCAAAACCCACCTGATGCACGCCATCGCCTGGGAACTTCAGAAAAGCGATCCAGGCCTGCGCATCGTTTTCCTGTCGGCCGAACAATTCATGTACCGCTTCGTGCAGGCCCTGCGCGACAAAGACATGATCGCGTTCAAACAGCTGTTCCGTTCGGTCGATGTTCTGATGATCGACGACGTGCAATTCATCGCGGGCAAGGACGCCACGCAAGAAGAATTCTTCCATACATTCAATGCCTTGGTGGATCAGAACAAGCAAATCATCGTTTCGTCCGACCGCGCGCCGACCGAAATTGACGGCATCGAAGACCGCATCGTCAGCCGCCTGCAATCTGGCCTTGTCGTTGATCTCCACCCAACCAACTACGAATTGCGCCTCGGCATCCTGCAACAGAAGGTCGAACAGCACGCCGAGAAATTCCCGAACCTCGTCATCGCAGATGGCGTGTTGGAATTCCTCGCCCACCGCATCTCAACCAACGTCCGCGTCCTCGAAGGCGCGATGATGCGCCTGTTCGCGTTCGGTGCGCTTGTCGGCCGCGAGGTTACGCTCGAACTTGCTCAGGATTGCCTTGCCGACATCATCCGCTCCACCGACCGCAAAATCACGGTCGAGGAAATCCAGCGCAAAGTCAGCGACCATTACAACATCCGCCTCTCAGACCTCATCGGCCCCAAGCGCGTGCGCACCTTTGCGCGCCCGCGTCAGGTCGCGATGTATCTTTCGAAAACCTTGACCTCGCGCTCGCTGCCCGAGATCGGTCGCCGCTTTGGCGGACGCGATCACACCACGGTCATGCACGGCGTGCGCCGGATCGAAGAGCTCAAGCAGAAAGACAGCCAGATCGCCGATGATCTGGAACTTCTGCGCCGCTCGCTCGAAGGGTAATCCTTCTAAAATTCGCCTTCAAAGACCTGCCCAATCCGGGCAGGCCTTGACGATGTGCGCGCATACTTTCAAAGTCCGCAAAACCATTTGCGCACAGGCGGAAAACCTATAAATTGACCGTCCCTGCAGTAACGGAGCGTGGGCCATGAAATTCTCGATCGAGCGCAGCGAATTGCTAAAGGCCGTGGGCCAGGCGCAGTCGGTTGTCGAACGCCGCAACACGATCCCGATCCTTGCCAATGTCCTGATGGAAGCCGACGGCGATCAGGTCAGTTTCCGCGCCACGGATCTCGACATCGAAGTCGTCGACACGGCGCCTGCAAAAGTGGAACGCGCCGGCGCGACAACAGTAAGCGCCGTCACCCTCCATGAGATCGTGCGCAAGTTGCCGGACGGCGCGCTTGTAACGCTTACGGATGATGGTGCCGCGGGTCGGCTGACGGTCGAAGCCGGTCGGTCAAACTTCTCGCTTGCCACGCTGCCACGCGAAGATTTCCCGGTCATGGCGTCCTCTGAATACGAGGCGAATTTTGTCGCCTCCGCCCCGACATTGCGCCGGCTGTTCGATAAATCGAAATTTGCGATTTCTACCGAAGAAACAAGGTATTACCTGAACGGCGTCTATATGCACGTGGCCGATTCAAACGGCGCGCAAGTGCTGCGGTGCGTGGCGACCGATGGCCACCGTCTGGCCCGGATCGACGCCGAATTGCCAGAAGGTGCCGAAAGCGTTCCGGGCGTGATCGTGCCGCGCAAAACTGTTGGCGAATTGCGCAAATTGCTTGATGACGACGAAACAGAAATTGCCGTAAGCGTCAGCGAAACCAAGGTGCGCTTTGCCGCGCCCGGCATCACACTGACGTCCAAAGTGATCGACGGAACCTTCCCCGATTACACCCGCGTCATTCCCGGCGGCAACACCCGTCGGCTCGAAGTCGACGCCGCAGAGTTCGCCAAGGCCGTTGATCGCGTAGCAACCGTATCGTCGGAACGCTCGCGCGCCGTAAAACTATCGCTCGACGAAGATCGTTTGGTCCTCTCTGTGAACGCACCCGAAAGTGGCGCGGCCGAAGAAGAACTCGCCGTCGCCTACGCCGACGAGGCGCTGGAAATTGGGTTCAACGCCAAGTACTTGCTCGAAATCGCAAGCCAGGTTGATCGCGAAAACGCGGTGTTCCTTTTCAATTCGTCCGGCGATCCGACCTTGATGCGCGAAGGCAATGACGAGACGGCTGTCTACGTTGTGATGCCGATGCGCGTCTGATGGCTCGGGGCCGCGCATGGCCGGGCTCTCAGTCACCTCCCTGACGCTTTCACACTTCCGCTCACACCATGTGACGCGGCTTTCGCTCGACGGGCGCCCGGTTGCAATTCACGGTGCGAACGGTGCTGGCAAGACCAACATTCTCGAAGCCGTGTCGCTGCTGTCGCCGGGTCGCGGTCTCAGACGCGCGCAAGCCGACGAACTTATCCGCCGCCCCGAAGCGCTCGGCTGGAAGATCTCGGCCCTTTTGAATGCGCAGGACAAACTCCACGAGATCGAAACCACCGCCGAACCTGGTCAGTCTCGCAGCGTGCGCATCGATGGCAAAGCGGGTCCTCAGGTCGCTCTCAGCCGGATCGCGCGGGTTGTGTGGCTCGTGCCCGCAATGGACCGTCTTTGGATCGAAGGCGCGGATGGTCGACGTCGGTTTCTTGACCGCATCGCCATGAGTTTCGAACCCGCCCATGCCGAAGCCGTTCTGACCTATGAAAAGTCCATGCGCGAGCGCAATCGCCTTCTCAAAGACATGGTTCGCGATGCACATTGGTACACGGTCCTTGAGCGCAACATGGCCGAAGCGACCGCGCGCATTATGCAGGCGCGCCGCGCCGCGCTCTATCGGTTGGAGCTTGCCCAGAAGGGCGCAGAAACCGCATTTCCCGTCGCGGATCTCTCGCTGTCCCATCCCGACCGCGCGCTTCCCGAAAACACAGATGATTTGATCGAGGCGTTTTCTGATAACCGTTCCAATGACTTACGCGCTGGCCGCACACTTATTGGCCCGCACCGCATTGACCTCTCTGCCATCTACACCGCCAAAGGCGTGTCGGCGGCGCAATGCTCCACGGGCGAACAAAAGGCGCTTCTGATCTCACTCGTCCTGACCAACGCGCGCGCCCTTGCGGAAGACACCGGCGCCCCGCCATTGATCCTGCTGGACGAAGTCGCTGCCCATCTCGACGCCGACCGACGCGCCGCGCTCTATGACGAAATCTGCGCTCTCGGCGCGCAAGCTTGGATGACCGGCACTGGCCCCGAGCTTTTCGACGATCTCCAAGGCCGCGCCCAACACCTTGCCGTCACCGAAGCGGACGGCACCAGCGAGGTCGCAGGGTGACCATCTCGGCCATTGATGCCGCGCTCTATGCGGGTGCGCTTTTCATCCTCTTTCTTACCCCCGGGCCCGTCTGGGTCGCCATTACAGCGCGCACCCTGTCCGGTGGCTTTCGCGCCGCATGGCCCCTCGCACTCGGCGTCGTCGTTGGCGACATCATCTGGCCGCTTATCGCGATCCTTGGCGTAAGCTGGATCGTCGGCACCTACGCGGGCTTCATGATCATCCTGAAATGGGTAGCCGCCGGCATGTTCCTTGTCATGGGCGCGCTCTTGTTCCGAAACGCTGACAAATCCATCGCGGGCGACAACCGCCTGACACGGCCCGGCATGTGGGCAGGCTTTGTCGCGGGCGTTATCGTGATCCTCTCCAACCCCAAAGCCGTGGTCTTCTATATGGGCGTCCTGCCCGGTTTCTTCGATCTGCGCGCGCTCGCATGGCTCGACATCGCTACCATTTGCGTCCTCTCACTCATCGTACCACTTATCGGGAACCTCGGATTGGCGCTTTTCGTCGACCGCGCGCGCCGTCTTTTGACCTCTCCCAAAGCGCTGCGGCGCACCAATATCGTCTCCGGCATCCTCCTGATCTGCGTCGGTTTGGTGATCCCGCTAACCTGACGAAACCGGGCCCAGCAGCGCCCTACGCACAGAACCGCCGCTAACCACTAAATATTGTGGCTGAGGCGTGACATTCCTCCCATAAACGCCTATAAAAACAGGGAAAATAACAAGGAAAAACGGCATGTCAGAGGCCGAAGGCGCGCCAGACGAATATGGCGCCGATTCTATCAAAGTTCTCAAAGGGTTAGAGGCTGTCAGAAAGCGTCCCGGAATGTATATCGGCGACACCGACGACGGCTCCGGGCTGCACCATATGGTGTACGAGGTTGTCGATAACGGCATCGACGAAGCTTTGGCCGGTCACGCCGACCGCGTGAACGTCACAATCCACGCCGATAGCTCGGTTTCGGTTAGCGACAACGGCCGTGGAATCCCGGTCGATCTGCACGCTGAAGAGGGCGTCTCGGCCGCCGAAGTCATCATGACCCAGCTCCACGCGGGCGGCAAATTCGACCAGAACAGCTACAAAGTGTCCGGCGGCCTCCACGGGGTCGGCGTCTCGGTTGTGAACGCGCTGTCCGACTGGCTTGAATTGCGCATCTGGCGCAACGGCAAAGAACACATCGCGCGCTTCGAGGGCGGCGAAACCGTCGACCATCTCAAGGTCGTGGGGGACGCGAACGGCCGCAAAGGCACCGAAGTCCGCTTCCTTGCCTCGACGAAAACGTTTTCCAACCTCGAGTATCAATTCAAAACGCTCGAAAATCGCCTGCGAGAACTGGCGTTTCTGAACTCCGGCGTCCGCATCATTGTGAAAGACGAACGTCCCGCCGAGCCTCTCGAGACAGAGTTTTTCTATGACGGCGGTGTCCGCGAGTTCGTCCGTTACCTTGATCGCAACAAAACCGCGATGATCGAAGAACCGATCTTCATCGAAGGCGAAAGAGACGGCATCAACGTCGAAGTCGCGATGTGGTGGAACGACAGCTATCACGAGGCCGTTCTGCCGTTTACCAACAATATTCCTCAACGTGACGGAGGCACCCACCTTGCAGGCTTCCGCGGCGCGCTCACACGCTCCATTAACCTTTATGCGGGCTCCAGCGGTATCGCGAAAAAAGAGAAGATTAACTTTACCGGCGACGACGCCCGCGAGGGGCTGACATGCGTCCTTTCGGTGAAAGTTCCTGATCCAAAGTTCAGCTCGCAAACAAAAGACAAGCTCGTCAGCTCCGAAGTGCGCCCTGCCGTCGAAGGGTTGATGAACGAAAAACTGTCGGAATGGTTCGAAGAAAACCCCGGTCCGGCGCGTATGATCGTGTCGAAGATCGTCGAAGCGGCCCACGCACGCGAAGCGGCGCGCAAAGCCCGCGAAATGACGCGCAAGAAATCGGCGCTCGACATCGCTTCGCTGCCCGGAAAGCTGGCCGATTGTCAGGAAAAACGCCCCGAGTTCCGCGAATTGTTCCTCGTGGAGGGGGATAGCGCTGGTGGTTCCGCCAAACAGGGGCGCGCGCGGGCCAATCAGGCTGTTCTGCCACTGCGCGGTAAAATCCTGAACGTGGAACGCGCCCGGTTCGACCGGATGCTCGGCAGTCAGGAGATCGGCACGCTGATCACCGCGCTTGGCACCGGCATTGGGCGCGACGAATTCGACGTCGCGAAACTGCGCTACCACAAGATCATCATCATGACGGATGCGGACGTCGATGGCGCGCATATCCGCACGCTTTTGCTCACGTTTTTCTTCCGCCAGATGCCCGAGATTATCGAAGGCGGCTATCTCTATATTGCGCAACCGCCGCTCTACAAAGTCGCGCGCGGCAAATCCGAAGTGTACCTCAAAGATCAGGCCGCTTTGGAAGATTACCTTATCCAAATGGGTGTGGACGGCGCTATTCTTCGTCTCGGAACCGGCGAAGAAATCGTCGCACAGGATTTGGCGCGTGTCGTTGAAGAAGCGCGGCAGGTTCGCCGGGTTTTGCAAGCGTTCCCAACGCATTATCCGCATACAATCCTTGAACAATCGGCCATTGCCGGCGCGTTTTTGCCCGGCAAAGTTGACGCGGATTTGCAAGGCGTTGCCGACGCCGTCGCCACCCGTCTTGATCAGGTGGCCGAAGAATATGAACGCGGCTGGCAAGGACGGATCACACAGGATCACGGTATTCGTCTTGCGCGTATTCTTCGTGGTGTCGAAGAGGTTCGCACGCTTGATGGTCCGGTTATGCGCTCCGGCGAAGCGCGTCGCTTGGGCGGCTACACCGATGCCTTGCGAGAGGTTTATTCAAAGCCTGCCAAGCTGGTTCGTCGCGACCGCGAAACGATCATTCACGGCCCGTTGGATTTGCTGAACACGATCCTTGAAGAAGGTGAAAAGGGCCTCAGCCTTCAGCGTTATAAGGGTCTTGGTGAGATGAATCCGGGCCAGCTTTGGGAAACGACACTCGACCCCGAGGCCCGGACTTTGTTGCAGGTAAAAGTGGATGATCTGGCAGAGGCTGACGATCTCTTTACCAAGTTGATGGGCGACGTGGTCGAGCCGCGTCGTGAGTTCATTCAGCAAAACGCGCTGTCGGTCGAAAACCTCGATTTCTGATGATTGGCAGGGCGCGCGCAATGTTTGCGTGCGTCTTGCCTACATTTCTTTGAGGCCTTCGCGGAAATGCGTTTCGCCGCGTGCTTTTGCCAGTTCAATCTGCTTTTGTCGCTCGCGAAACCGGGTGCGATCTTCATCGGAATGCTCGTCAATGCATCGCGCGCAGGATACGCCTTGCTCGAAATTCTTGTCTTGCTTATCCGCATCCGAAATCGGGCGGCGACAGGCGTGGCAGAGTTCGTAATCCCCTTGAACAAGTCCATGCCCCACCGAAACGCGGGCATCAAAAACAAAGCACTCGCCGTTCCAACGGCTGTCCTTTTCGTCGACCTTCTCAAGGTACTTCAGAATGCCACCTTTCAGGTGAAAGACGTCTTCGACGCCCTGTCCGACGAGATAGTTGGTCGACTTTTCGCAGCGAATTCCCCCGGTGCAAAACATTGCGACCTTTTTACCTTCGAACTTCGATGCGTTTTTGGCCCACCATTCCGGGAACTCACCAAAGCTTTTGGTCTGCGGATCAACAGCGCCTGCAAAAGTGCCGATCTCAACCTCATAGTCATTCCGGGTATCGATCACGACGACATCGTTTCTGGTGATCAGATCGTTCCAGTCTTCGGCTTCGACATAGGTGCCCACAGCCGCCGTCGGGTCCACATCCGGCTGGCCCATCGTCACGATCTCGCGTTTGATGCGCACCTTCATACGTGGAAACGGCATCTCGACCGCGGTGCTTTCTTTCCATTCGATGTCAGAGCATCCCGGCAGCGCGCGGATGTGCGCGAGCACCGCGTCAATGCCGTCGCGTGGGCCTGCGATGGTGCCGTTGATACCTTCGCGGGCGAGCAAAAGCGTGCCTTTGACCCCCATTGATTTGCACAAAGCATCGAGCGGACCTTTGAGGTCCTCGGGCGCTTCAAATGGCGTAAATTTATAAAGGGCGGCAACGACGTACATGGGCGCGGATTAGGCGATTTCGCTCGCGCACTCAACCCCGCCGGTTGACGCGCCCGGGCGCGCATCCTAGGCAATGTTCAGAATTTCAGGAGTATGCCCCATGCGCCCATCAAACGAAGCCATTCTGGTCATCGACGTGCAAAACGACTTTTGTCCCGGAGGCGCATTGGCGGTTGAGGGTGGTGATCAGATTGTGGGTCCGATCAATGCGCTGGTCCCTGAATTTGCGGTGCGGGTCTTCACCCAGGACTGGCATCCGGTTGATCATTCCAGCTTCGCCTCGCAGCACGAAGGCTACGACGCGTTCTCGATGATCGAGATGCCCTATGGCCCGCAGGTGCTTTGGCCGGATCATTGCCGGATTGGCTCGGAAGGGGCCGCGTTTCACCGGGTCCTCGATGTGCGGGCGGCGGATATGATCATCCGCAAAGGGTTTCGCCGCGAAATCGACAGCTATTCGGCATTCTTTGAGAATGATCACGAAACACCGACGGGGCTTGAAGGTTATTTGCGCACGCGCGGGGTTGATACGATCACGATGGTCGGGCTGGCCACAGATTTCTGCGTGAATTTCTCTGCCGTGGACGCCGCGAAACTGGGCTTCAAGGTTTCTGTTGTGGAAAGCCTTTGCCGGGCCATTGATCTGGACGGATCGCTTGCGGCTGCAAGAACTGGCATGTCCGATGCAGGCGTGAAACTCGTCTAAAGCGATGGCGCGCCAGCCGACATTCAAAGCCGCACTTCTTAACAATAGGCGTGGATCAGAGGTTTCGCGCGCGAAACCCTATCTGTAAGGGCTTGAAAAGGCCGACCGTCACGGTGCCGTAAACGACCCCTAAGTGCCGCGCGCGTTAATGACTGCCAGCGAGGATGCCGGTGCGCACGGAATAATCTGTCGCAATTTCATAGTCGGGATCGTCGTCGCTATCCACGATCAGTTGGCCTGCCTTGGTGAGTAGCTGGTGACAATCTTTTGAGAGATGGCGAAGCTGAAGCGACTTTCCGGCGGCTTCGTATTTCTCGGCCACGGCCTCGATTGCCGTGAGAGCAGATTGATCCACAACGCGGCTGTCTGCGAAATCAACAATCACGACAGAAGGATCGTTCTGAGGCTCAAACAGTTCAGAGAACCCTTCGCTTGAGCCAAAAAACAACGGTCCCTGAATTTGATAAACCCGCGCGCCTTCGGGCGTGTCGTAGCGCTTGGCGTGAATGCGCGTGGCGTTGTTCCAGGCATAGGTGAGGGCCGAAACGATGACGCCCACGACCACGGCTGTCGCCAGATCGTACATGACCGTCACAACGGTAACGAGCACGATCACAGCCGAATCCGACAGCGGCACGCGGCGCATGATGTTGAACGAATTCCATGCAAACGTCCCGATCACGACCATGAACATCACGCCCACAAGGGCCGCGAGCGGAATCTGTTCGATAAGCGGGGACGCAACCACGATAAACGCCAACAGGAAAAGCGCCGCCGAAATGCCGGAAACCCGCGTACGACCACCCGATTTCACGTTGATCATCGACTGACCGATCATCGCGCAACCGCCCATGCCGCCAAAGAAGCCGGTCACGGTATTGGCGGCGCCCTGGGCGATGCATTCTTTGCTTGCGCCGCCGCGTTCGCCGGTGATTTCCCCGACAAGGTTCAAAGTCAGTAGGCTTTCAATCAGACCAATGGCCGACAGGATCAGCGCATAGGGGAGGATGATTTCCAGCGTTTCAAAAGTGAGCGGCACCATCGGTACGTGGAACATGGGCAGGCCGCCTTCGATAGAGGCAAGATCGCCAACGCGCGGCACATCAAGCCCGAAAACGATGACGATGATCGCGACAATTGCGATCCCGGCGAGCGGTGCGGGCACCTTGTTGGTGATCTTTGGCATGATCCAGATAATGCCCATCGTCGCGACGACGAGGATCAGCATCAGCGAGAGAGGCCAACCGGTCATCCATTCCCCGCCGCTCATCCCGTGGCCGGAAACCTCTGCCGTGCCGGGCACCTGAAATTGCGTCATTTGTGCAAGGAAAATCACAATCGCCAGTCCGTTGACGAAGCCGAGCATCACCGGATGAGGCACAAGTCGGATGAATTTCCCCCATTTCAGCACGCCGACGGCGATTTGAATGAGGCCCATCAAAACGACCGTCGCAAACAGGTATTCAACGCCATGGGTGGCGACAAGCGAGACCATGACAACCGCCAAAGCGCCGGTTGCGCCCGAGATCATGCCCGGTCGACCGCCGAAAATTGCAGTGATCAGGCCGACGATGAACGCGGCATAAAGGCCAACAAGCGGATGCACACCGGCAACAAAGGCGAATGCCACCGCTTCCGGCACAAGGGCAAGCGCCACTGTCAGCCCGGCAAGCAATTCTGTCGGCAGGTGGCCGGTCTTTGCATTGCGGACACGACCCTTGAGGTCGGAAAATATCGATCGGCGGGCCAGATTGGCCATCTCAAGCTTAGTCAAAGTTTGTTCCGGAGTTTTTCGCGTTTTCACGGGCTCTCTAACACATGGACCGAGGGATGCACGGTCTATCTGAGCATACCAGCATTGCGAAAGCGTTGATGCCAAATGGGCAACGGTCGCGTTTTCAGCGCTGGGGACCGTTGCCGTATTCGAGCCAGTGTCGCGCATTTTCGTCCGGCAAAAGGTCAGTCAGCCGCGATTGATAGAGCGCATAATCGGCGTCCGACAATTCAGCGCGCCATTTTTCGGTGCCGCCGGTGCCAAAGAAGAGGCTGTCCGGGCCCCGGTTTGGCCTTGGATATAACGCGCCTTTAGGCGTTCTTCTCGGCGCTATTCCATGGCCTCCAATTCGTCGATGAAGCCCGAGATCATGCTCAGGCCCTTGTCCCAGAAGGCCGGATCAGAGGCGTCCAGCCCAAAGGGTGCCAGAAGCTCTTTGTGATGTTTCGATCCACCCGCCTTCAGCATATCAAAGTATTTCTTTTGGAAATCCGGATCGCCTTCTTCATAGACCGCATAAAGCGCGTTCACGAGCCCGTCGCCAAAGGCATAGGCATAAACATAAAACGGCGAATGAACGAAATGCGGAATATAGGCCCAGAAGCTCTCATAGCCGTCCATGAAGGTAAATGCTGGCCCTAGGCTTTCGCCCTGAACGCTCATCCAAAGCGCGCCGATGTCATCTGGGGTCAGTTCGCCCTGTCGGCGGGCATCGTGGAGTTTGCATTCGAAATCATAGAATGCGATCTGACGCACCACCGTGTTGATCATATCCTCGACTTTGCCCGCCAGCATGACCTTGCGCTCGGCATCACTGGGCGCATTGGCAAGAAGGCGGCGGAAGGTCAGCATCTCGCCAAAGACCGATGCGGTTTCAGCAAGTGTCAGCGGTGTGGAGGCCAAAAGCTCGCCCTGACCTGCGGCGAGACGCTGATGAACGCCATGGCCCAATTCATGCGCCAACGTCATCACATCGCGCGGCTTGCCCAGATAATTCAGCATGACATAGGGATGCGCGTCGGCGACGGTCGGGTGCGCGAACGCGCCGGGGGCTTTACCGGGCTTCACAGCCGCGTCGATCCAGCCTTTGTCAAAGAACGGCTCGGCCAGTCGCGCCATCTCAGGATCAAACTCACCATAGGCCGCAAGCACGGTTTCGCGCGCTTCGTCCCAGCCCACCAACCGGTCGCTTTCCATCGGCAAGGGCGCGTTGCGATCCCAAACCTCCATCACGTCCAGATCCATCCACTTGCGCTTCAGCTCGTAATAGCGATGCGACAGCTTGGGATATGCATTGACCACGGCATTGCGTAGCGCCTCGACCACCTCGGGCTCAACATGGTTTGAAAGATGCCGTCCGGTTTGCGGCGACGGCATTCCGCGCCAGCGATCCTCGATCTCTTTCTCTTTGGCGAGCGTGTTGTGGACGCGGGCAAAGACCTTGATGTTGTCGCCAAACACACGCGCCAATTCGCGCGATGCTGCCTCGCGTTTGCTGCGATCCTGCTCGGTCAGATCATTGAGCGTCGCCTCAAGTCCGCGCGTTTCCCCATCAATGGTGAATTCCAAACCGGCAATGGTTTCGTCAAACAGCCGGTTCCAGGCCGCGGCCCCAACCGTCGACTGGTCGTGCAGAAACTTCTCCAGCTCGTCGGACAATTGATAAGGGCGCATCGACCGCATGCGATCAAAGATCGGTTTATACCGTGCCAGATCGCTGTTTTCCCCGAACCAGCCGTCCAGAACCGCGTCATCAATGCGATTGATCTCGAGCGAGAAAAACACAAGCGGCGTTGTAAAGGTGGTGATCCGGTCTTGCGCGTCTGACATCGCCTTGGCGCGCTCTGCATCCGTTGTGATCTGATAATAGCGAAGGCCGATGAACGACATGATCCGACCGGCGATCAGGTCGATCTTTTCATATCGCAATACGCAATCAAGCATTGCCGCCGCGCTCAGTTCGGCGAGTTTGCCCTCAAAATCGGCGGCAAAATCGGCACAGGCCTTTTCCAGCCAATCCATATCGCGTTTGAATTCCGGCGCGTCGGGGCTGGGATAAAGATCGCTCAAATCCCACTCGGGCAAATCCCCAAGATCACGGGCACCGGCCTCGCTGGCATCAAAAACAGGACGGGGATCAAAACGCATGTGAAAAGCTCCTTAAATCTGCCCCCAAGACATAGGGTGCCACCGCGTGTTTCAAAAGCCGAAAAGCGTCTGAGGCGCGTCAACAAGCACCCGCCGCCGCGTCTCGGCATTTGTCACTACGTCGCCAAAGGCGTTCAAAAGCACGCCTGCATCGGGCATATGCGCGTCACCCAGCATCAGATGTGGCCAGTCTGACCCCCAAAGGCACTGGTCAGGATTGGCATTGACCAAAGCCTCGACAAGGGGCGCGACCCGGGTCGGGTCATGAGAAATACGATAGATTGCGCTCAACTTCACATAAGCATGTCCATCCGAAACCAGCCGTAAGAGCGCCTGAAATCCCGGGCTTTGTGGCGACAAGTCTTCGGCTGGCCACCCGCAATGATCAAAAACCACAGGGCAGGGCAAGGCACGCACATCTGCTTCCAGATCTGCGATGTGGCGATCGGCATGGGCGAGCATCTGAATATGCATGCCACGCTCCGCCAGAGCAGGCGCCATCGCAACCGCCCCGTCCCACGTCAAAATGCCACCATGGACATAGTTCAGACGGACCGCCGACATCCGCGCATCCGCCAGCGCATCAATTTCGGCTTCAGCTGCACCATCGGGCAACAACCCAACGCCACGCGCGCGACCGCCAAAGCGGCGCACGGCCTCGATCGTGACCGAATTGTCCGCGCCATAAAGGATGGAATGCACAAAGACCGCGCGCGCCATGCCAAGGGTAGCCAAATGCGCCTCAAACAACTGGATCCAGCCGTCAAAATCGCGCCCCGGCGCGGGGTTTTCAATGCGACCGTCCCAAAGCGGAAAGTCCGCAGCGCCCGCCACCATATGCACATGCGCATCCGCCGCGCCCTCGGGCACATCAAAGCCGGGGGCCGTAGGCACAGCCATGGGTTCATTCGCGTCAGGTAAAGCCATGTCGACATCCTTCATTTTTCCCATAAATACTCCGGGGGAGTCCGGTCTGAAAGACCGGATGGGGGCAGAGCCCCCGCCTGCCGCGACGACGTCAGTCGGCGCAATCGGATTATCCGTAGACGGCGAGCATGCTTTTCAGATCATCCAGCGTATTTGCCTCGTCCACGGGTTTGTCTTTGCGCCAGCGCGCCATGCGCGGAAACCGCAAGGCGACGCCAGATTTGTGGCGCGTGCTGGCCTGGATGCCTTCGAACGCGATCTCAAACACGTGTTGGGCTTTGACAGAGCGCACCGGCCCAAAGCGCTCGCGGGTGTTTTTGCGCACCCATGCCGTAATCTCGCGAAACTCCGCGTCGGTGAGGCCGGAATACGCTTTGGTAAACGGCACAAGATCGTTACCGTTCCAGACGGCAAACGTGAAATCCGTAAAAAGGTTGGCGCGGCGTCCGTGCCCGGCTTGAGCATAGATCATCACCGCGTCGATCACCAAAGGATCAACTTTCCACTTCCACCAATCACCCTTGCGCCGACCGTCCCGATAGGCGCTGTCGCGACGTTTGAGCATGACGCCTTCGGCTCCGATCTCGCGCGCAGCACCGCGCAATCTCGCAAGCTGGGTCCAGTCGCCAAAATCAAGAAGCGGAGACAATCGCAATGGCACGTCTTCGGGCAGGGTCGCCATAACGCGATGCAGCTTGTCGCGGCGCTGAGCAAAGGGAAGAGCGCGAATGTCTTCGCCGCCGTCTTCTAAAATGTCATAGGCGCGCAGGATCACAGGGGCGTCGCGCAACAATTTGGCGGGCACGGTCTTGCGGCCGATGCGCTTTTGAAGAGCCGCGAAAGGTTGTGGCGTCTCGTCGAGCCAAACCAGCACTTCGCCGTCAAGCACCGTTCCTGGGGGGACGAAATCGCAGGCGCGCGCAAATTCCGGAAACCGATCCGTCATCAATTCTTCGCCGCGCGACCAGAGATGATGTTCGCCGTCGCGCAGGATCAACTGGCCGCGGATACCATCCCATTTATGTTCGGCGGCCCAATCCGTCGGATCGCCAAGGTCCGCGATATCGCCATCCAACTGATAGGCCAGATAGAACGGATAGGGTTTTGAGAGGTCGGCCGCAGGATTTGGCGCAAGGATAAGGTCTTCGAAAGTGGTGGTATCCGGGCTCCAGCCACCCATCAGGCGGTGCGCCAAAGCGCTCTCTTCGATACCGGTTGATTTGGACAGCGCGCGGGTCATGAGCTTTTGGCTTACACCCATGCGAAACCCGCCGGTGATCAACTTGTTGAACAGAAACCGTTCGGTGCGCGGGAGCTGATCCCAGAAGGTGTGGACGCGCGCTTTTCTCGCGTCTTCGTCCAAAGTGGCGAGCGCGCGAATTTCGGTGATCCAGTGGGTCAGGCTATGGTCTGAAGCGTTCTCGGCCTCGGGCAGCACGAGCGCAATGGTTTCAGCGAGATCACCAACGATCGGGTAGCTTTCCTCAAACATCCAAAGCGGGATGCCTGCCCGTTCGGCAGCCCATTCGCGCAGTTTCGTCGATGTCACGCTGCGTTTTGGACGGCGCCCCGACAGGATGGCGATAGTCCAGAGTTTGTCGGTTTCGCGTGCTGTGTCGAAATAGGCGGCAAGAGCCGCGACCTTTTCAGACGTGCGCGTGGTTTGATCCAGCGCCTGAAAAAGATCGGCAAAGCGCTTCACGATGCCACCGCGCATAAAAATCCGCCCTGACAAAGCAGGGCGGACAGTTGGTATGCAGATCCATCGCGCATAGAGAGAGATGTAGCATGGGCACGAGGTCTGTCACACTTAGCCAGCGCGACCGGTCAATGTTGCGCGACGCAGTTCGGTTTCCACGTCAACAGACAGCGGCCATGTCCGGGCGTCTTGAATATCGTCGCGGCTCAACCCGATGTCGTGAAGAATGTGGTCTTCGAGCTTCAAAAGCGTTTTCAGGCTGCGACGCTTGCGGCGCTGACGCAACATTGCGGTCAACTTGTTGGACAGGTCCAAAAGCGGATGTCCGACGGGCGCACAATGTGTGTCGAAATATGAATGATCGGTCATGTCTAAGTCTCCTGTTTTAATAGTCAGAGACGTCTCGTTGGTCTCGGGAATGAATATGCAGGCTGGACATACATCAATCAAACGAATAGATTTGATCTTATCATGCAGTTTTTTTGAAGGATTAGATTCGATGAACGCGCCGGTGCAAATTCAAATGCCGCTCTTTGATCTTGATCTCTTGCGCACGCTTGTCGCGATTGCCGAAACCGGCAGTTTCTCGGGCGCGGCCACGGCGGTTTTCCGAACGCCGTCGGCGATCTCCATGCAGGTCAAGAAGATGGAAGAGATCATTGATCGCCCGCTTTTCATCCGCGACAGCCGCTCGGTGACTTTGACCGCCGATGGCGCATATCTTTTGGAGCATGCGCGCCGAATGTTGGCGTTAAACCGCGAAGCGGTGGCGCGGTTTATTGAACCCGATTTGCAAGGCGTTGTGCGCCTTGGTGCGCCGGACGATGTGGCCGAGCGTTTCTTGCCAAATATGCTGCGCCGATTTGCTGACAGCCATCCCGGGGTCTCAGTGAACGTGGTGGTCGACAATTCGGACCGGATGATCGAGATGTACGACGCCGGTGATCTGGATATGACGTTGATCACCTGTGACGCCGGGTTTGAGGGCGATCATCAGGCCGAGATCATGTTGCGTGAACAACTGGTCTGGGCGGTGCGCCAGGGCGGGATCGCGGCTGAGCAAAGCCCGATGCCAATCTCTGTCTGGGAAGAGGGCTGCGTCTGGAGGAAGGCGGGCACGGAAGGCTTGGATGCGCAGGGTCGCGCCTGGCGGATCGCGTTTCAAAGCGCCCATATCACCGGACAGCGCGCCGCGATCCTTGCGGATCTGGCGATTGCGCCCGTTCCGAAATCTGCGCTTGGTGGTGAGATTATCGAAGCACCGGCCAAACATGGTTTGCCGGATCTGCCGGAATATGCGCTTGGGCTGATTTGGGGCAAAAACAAAAATGCGGTTGTGGCTGCTGCTGCAGATCACTTGCGCGCAAGCTTCGCCCAAAAATAGGAATAGCGCCGGCCCATAAAGGACGGCGCTATTTAAAGATGTTTCTGATTGATCAGATACCGAAGAACGGTTGCGCGATGCGAGGGATCAGTCCACGGAAGCGCAACGGGGCGTCAGTGGCGGCAAGGCAAATGCAGTCTTCGCCTTCCTCGGCAATCGGCGTGTGGTGAAGGTCCTCATTGGCAATCTCGATATCGCCGCGCGCAAACCGGTCATCTTCATCCTTGAACGCGCCCTTTAGGACGAGCGTCAATTCCGTGCCACGGTGACCATGATCGGGCATCGCAGCGCCAGCAGGGATTGAAAGCAGACGCACAGTCGCATCTTTCGATGTTTCCAGAACGGCTTGCTTTACACCCCCGGGAATTGTGCGCCATTGGACCGCGGACAGATCACCGCCGACATAATCCCGGAGCGGTGAGGGAAAAACCGCATCCTTTGCCGGCTGAGTGACCTTGATCGGCTCTTTGGGCCCGTCGTCGATCAGCGCGAAGGTTGCATCGAGCGCGTCGTCGGTCAGGTCGGCGACTTCTTCGTCCAGAAGCGCGCCGCCGAGGGCTTCAAAACTTTCCAAACGCGCGCGGCAGTCGTCGCATAGTGAGATATGCGTCGCCACAACGAGGCTGAACGCTTCGGGCAGGTTTGCCGTCGCATAGCCCATCAGGAGCGCGTCGTTCAGGTGATGGTTAATGTTGCTCATTTCGGTTCACTTCATTGCGTGGCGCAATCGATCCAGCGCCAGGCGTATCCTTGATTTTATTGTTCCAAGTGGAAGGCCAGTTTCTTCCGCTATCTCGCTATGACTTAGTTCGCCGAAGTAGGCCCGCTCGATCAAAAGTTTTTGCTTTTCTGGCAAATCAGAGATCGCTTGAACCAATCGGTCGCTTTCTTGTTGCATCATTACCACATCGGCTTGATCGGGCTCTTCTTCCGGCCCCCAAGTCAGATCTTCTGGTTCTGGGCGTTTCTGTTTGCGCAACGCGTCAATCATCTTGTTGCGTGCAATGGTGTATATCCATGTCGACACGCTGGCGCGTGCGGGATCAAACAGATGTGCCTTTTGCCAGAGTGTGGCCATAACCTCCTGTGTGCATTCTTCGGCCAAAGCTTCGCTTGTGCCGGACTTCATTAAAAACGCCTTCACCCGTGGGGCAAAATGGCGGAACACCGATGCAAACGCGCGGCGGTCTTTGTCGATATGTATTCTGCGGACCAGAGCGGTCCAGTCGTCTTTTGATCTTTCGACCATATTGGTCATCGTCTTTTTCTTCCGGGTATCGGGAGGCCTCATCGTGCTGCCATAGGAAGGCAGATCGACATGCTCATCAACGTCCCGGATTATCATATCTTTTGGCATTTGTTAGGGATTACGGGCTGACGTTGCGTTCGGATCATAAAAAGTCAGGCAATTCAGTTTTTTGTCATCTGAATCCCCGGTTGTCGCGTACACCAACCAGAAGAATAAAGGCTGGAGACCTGGATGCCGTTTGAATCGCGCGACGTCGTCGCAAAAAGAATAGCTGTGATCGGCGGTGGAATTTCAGGGATGGGCGCAGCCTATCACCTGTCTGAGACGCATAATATCGTGTTGTTTGAGTCCGAGACCCGGTTAGGGGGGCATGCGCGGACGATTGTCGCGGGCAAGAACGGAGATCAGCCGGTCGATACCGGGTTTATCGTTTTCAACTATGCCAATTATCCGCATCTTGCTTCGCTTTTTGCAGCGCTTGATGTGCCCGTTACGGAAAGCGCGATGAGTTTCGGGGCGTCAGTACGCGGTGGCGGGCTGGAATACGGTCTGGCAAGTGTCGATGCGGTTTTCGCACAGCGCAAGAACATGTTGCGACCGCGTTATCTTCGAATGGTGCGCGACATCGTGCGGTTCAATAAAGAGGCCGAAGGTGCGCTTGAGGCGGGCATGACGATCGGAGATCTTTGTGCAAAGCTTCGGATGTCGAAATGGTTTTGTGAATACTATTTGACGCCGTTTTCCGGTGCGATCTGGTCGACGCCAACCCAGCATATGATGGATTTCCCGGCCGAGGCGATGATCCGGTTCTTCCGCAACCACGGCATTCTGGATTGGAACGAGAACCATCAGTGGTTCACGGTTGACGGCGGGTCCGTTCAATATGTGACGCGGCTTGGCGCAGCACTTGAAGCGCGCGGCGTCGATGTTCGCCTGGGCGCGCATATGGCGGCGGTGAGGCGCACGGCATTTGGCGTTGAGGTGCGTGTTGAGGGTGGTGAGTGGGAAGCGTTTGATGACGTGGTTTTCGCGACCCATTCCGATGACACTCTGGCGCTTTTGACGGACGCAACCGGCGTCGAGCGGACGGCTTTGTCTTCGGTGAAGTACCAATCGAACCGGGCGGTGCTGCACGCGGACGCGCAGGTCATGCCCCGGCACAAGAAAGCGTGGTCGTCGTGGTGTTATGTCGACACGGGCAAAGCGCCCGACCAGCCGATTGATCTGAGTTACTGGATGAATTCGCTTCAGCCTATTCCGCACGATGATCCGATGTTTGTGACTTTGAACCGCGATGCGCCGATCCGGGACGAACTGATTTATGACGAGACGGTTTTCCGCCACCCGGTTTACGACCTTGCTGCCTTAGCCGCACAAGACACGATCCGCGCGATCAACGGGCAGAACCGGACGTGGTTTTGTGGCGCTTGGATGAAAAACGGATTCCACGAAGACGGGCTTTCGAGCGCAATTGATGTCGTCGAAGGAATTGCGCGCGGCCATGCGCTGGCGATTGCAGCAGAATGAATGGACGCGTCGATCATATCGACGGGCTGACCTTTCACGGTCGCAAAGGTGCGCTGGAAAATGCGTTCACCTATACGGTGGATTATGTGCTGGTGAATGCTGAAGACGAGGTGCGGGCGCCTTGGCCATTCCGTCGCAATCGCGCGGGGCTTTTTTCACTTCAGGACAGTGACCACGGCGGGGAACCGAAAGCCGGTCGCGGATCCGCTTGGGTGCGCGACGTTCTTGCAGCGCATAATGCCCCGTTTGAGATCGCGACGATTGAGCTTTTGGCGCAGCCGCGGGTTTTGGGACATGTCTTTAACCCGGTTAGTTTTTGGCTGATCCGGGATAAGGCAGGAGATCTGCGCACAGTGATTCCAGAAGTGTCCAACACCTATGGCGACCGACATTCGTACCTCTGCCATCACAATGACTGGCGCGCGATCACCCGCGAAGACACCCTTGGAGCAGAGAAAATTTTCTATGTTTCGCCGTTCCAACCGGTTGAGGGCGGCTACACGTTCCGCTTTGACATTCGGGACGAAAAGATCGGCATTTGGATCGACTATACCGCTGGAAACAATGGTCTTTTGGCGACGCTCACCGGGAAACGACGCCCGCTGACAACCACTGCGATGCTGCGTGCGCTGGTGCGACGACCGCTTGGATCGCGGCGTGTACTGGGGCTTATTCATTGGCAGGCATTGAAGCTTTGGCTGAAAGGCGCGGGATTTCGCGCGCGACCTGAACCACCAGTTGAAGAGGTGTCGCGATGAGTGCGCGCGCCAACGCCTTGCCCGCTTATGCCTTGTTTGCGGCAACGCTCGCTGCTGCGGGTTTGCCGATCTATATTCACGCGCCCAAATTCTTTGTGGACCAATACGGCGTAAGTCTCGCCGCGCTGGGCCTGGTTTTGTTTGGGCTGCGTCTTTTGGACGTGGTTCAAGACCCGGCATTGGGTTGGCTGAGCAGACGCTTTGCGGCCCATCGCAGGAGCAGTGTTGCGGTTGCCGGGGCGATCATGGCGCTTTCTATGGTCGGTTTGTTCGCGATTGCGCCGCCCATAGCGCCACTTCTTTGGTTCGCGATCACATTGGCGTTTCTGTTTTCTTCATTCAGTTTTCTAACCATCAGCTTTTACGCGCAAGGCGTGCGCAAGGCGGCTGAACTGGGAGACGACGGCCACGTCCGGCTCGCGACGTGGCGCGAAACGGGCGCGCTTTTGGGCATTTCGCTGGCGGCAGTGTTGCCGGTCGCGCTTGCCCCGATCACGGGCGCGCCATTTGCTTTATTCGCGGGACTGTTCGCGTTCGTGGCATTGGCAGCCGTTTTTGCGATGCGTGCCGAGTGGCGCGCGAGCGAAGACACTAGTGAGGTCAGTTTCGGTGTCATTCTCGCCGATCCGCTGGC
>CALLWO010000002.1 GCA_938016355.1 uncultured Boseongicola sp.
GCCGAAGTCCCGGACGAAATCGCCGACGCTTGTATGGCGCACGCGCTCAAAGCGCATCAGGTTCTTGGATGCCGGGGCGTGAGCCGCACGGATTTTCGTTGGGACGAAGGGCAGGGGCTTGCTGGCCTCTTCACTTTGGAAACCAACACGCAACCTGGCATGACGCCAACGTCGCTTGTGCCCGAACAGGCGCAACAGATCGGCATGTCGTTTCCTGATTTGTGTGATTGGATCGTAAGGGACGCCTCATGCGACAGATGAGAGACCCCGCACCCTCCCGGCTCGCGTATCGGCTAAACCGTCTGATGCTGACGCCGGTGTTTCGCCGATTCCTGCGCTATGGACTGCCAATCTTGATCGTTGCTGCACTTGGTGCGTTTTGGGCATCAGATTCTGCGCGGCGCGACGCCGCTGTAGATCGCTACGCCGAAGCCAAGCGGCAGATTCAGGAGCGCCCCGAATTCATGGTGCATATGATGTCAGTCGAAGACGCGTCCGACAGCGTGGCGGCAAGCGTTCGCACGCTACTGCCCATGGATTTCCCTGTGTCCTCTTTTGATCTCGATCTTGAAGGCATCCGCGCCGAAGTTGAAACGCTTGATGCGGTCCGCAACGCCTCTGTTCACATCCGTTCGGGCGGTGTGCTCAGTATCGACGTCGAAGAACGAATGCCCGCTTTGATCTGGCGCACCTCGGACGGGCTGCACCTGTTGGACGAAACTGGACACAACGTTGCGACCGTCGACGCCAGATCTGCGCGATCCGACCTCCCGCTCGTTGTCGGCGATGGTGCTCAATTGGCAGTGCCCGAAGCCATCGCGTTGTTGAAAACGGCTGACACGATGAACGGGCGGCTGCGCGGGCTTTTGCGCGTGGGAGAGCGGCGATGGGATGTAATCCTAGATCGCGGCCAACGCATTATGCTGCCCGAAGGCGACGCTTTGAACGCTCTAAGAAAAGTCATTGCCCTTGATTCCGCCCAAGACCTATTGGCCCGTGATATCGCCGCCATTGATTTCCGCAATCCCAAACGCCCGGTCCTGCGCCTGACGGCAGGCGCCATCGAGGCGATGTTCAATCCCGAATTGACCAAGACGAAGGACAGCCCTGAATGACCGACCTTTACGATAGCCAGCGCGCCATGCGGGCGATGCGGCGCGCCGCGATGCAACGCGGTGTGATTGCTCTTCTTGATGTCGGCACCTCCAAGATCGCCTGTCTGATCCTGCGTTTCGACGGGGAAGAGGCCGCGCCGCAGGGCGAAGGGATCGGGGCTATGGCCGGGCAAAGCCGGTTTCGCGTCATTGGCGCTGCCACCACACGATCGCGCGGTGTCGAACTTGGCGAAAGCTGCGCGATTCAGGAAACCGAGCGTGCAATCCGCACAGCGGTGCAGGCTGCGCAAAAGATGGCCAATGTGCGCGTCGATCACGTCATTGCCTGTTTCTCGGGAGGGCAACCGCGCTCTTACGGCCTAGCGGGCACCGTGCTTGTGTCCTCAGACATTGTCGATGAGCAGGACGTCGCGCGCGCGTTGTCGTCTTGCGAGGTGCCCGACTACGGGGCCAACCGCGATATCATTCATGCGCAACCTGTGAATTTCGCACTCGATCACCGCTCGGGCCTGATCGATCCGCGCGGTCAGATCGGCCAACGCCTCGCCTGCGACATGCACATGCTGACGGTCGATACCGCGGTTTTGCAAAACCTCATCTACTGCCTCAAACGCTGCGATCTTGAGCTGGCTGGCATCGCCTCGTCGGCTTACGTCTCTGGGCTTTCTGGTCTTGTTGAAGACGAGCAAGAGCTTGGCGCGGCTTGCATTGACATGGGAGGTGGGACGACCGGCATATCGATCTTTATGAAGAAGCACATGATATATGCCGATTGTGTGCGCCTCGGCGGGGATCACATCACACAAGACATTTCCAAGGGCCTGCAAGTATCCTCAACTGTCGCGGAACGCATCAAAACGTTCCACGGCGGCGTCGTAGCTACGGGCATGGACGACCGCGAGATGATCGAAGTCGGTGGTGAAACCGGCGACTGGGAACATGACCGCCGCACAGTAAGCCGCGCTGAATTGATCGGGATCATGCGTCCGCGCGTCGAAGAGATCCTCGAAGAGGTGCGCGAACGTCTTGACGCAGCCGGGTTCGAACATCTGCCCAGCCAGCAAATCGTTCTCACCGGAGGCGCCAGCCAGATACCCGGTCTTGATCGCCTTGCCCCCAAAATTCTCGGACAGTCTATTCGCATCGGACGACCGCTCCGTGTTCAGGGACTTCCGCAAGCAGCCACCGGTTCCGCTTTCGCAAGTGCTGTTGGCCTGAGCCTTTTCGCCGCCCATCCGCAGGACGAATGGTGGGACTTTGAAATGCCGGCTGATCAATACTCGTCGCGCTCGTTCAAACGCGCGGTGCGTTGGTTCCGTGACAATTGGTAGGCAAGGGACCGCCAAGCGACGCAGATTTCGCGCGACCGGACGGTGCGAATCTGTTAAGTTATCCACAAGGTTCGGAAAGAACCGTAAGAGAGGCGGAGCAGGCCCCTTTAGTTGTAGGTTTCAACCATAGCGTGTGCGTGAAAGCATGAGCTTAGCTGAATCTGCATGAGGAAATCGGGCTAGGTCATTGACCTTCCACATGATCTTGCGGTTCATGCGACATACTGGGTCTGGCAGTCAAAAAATTGCCATATTTGGTGTCTTTCGGCGCGAATCGGGGTGACCTGACGTGCGCGGCAAGGTAATGTTCGTCCAACCACGAATGGCCCTAAGGGCCAGAAAAGCGCCTTGAGCCCGGGGCGTGCAATAACAAACAGGCGGACTGAGTGATGACATTAAATTTGACAATTCCTTCCCACGAAGAGCTGAAACCCAAGATCACCGTTTTTGGTGTTGGTGGCGCAGGTGGCAATGCGGTCAACAATATGATCGACAAACAGCTTGAAGGTGTTGAATTCGTTGTTGCAAATACGGATGCTCAGGCGCTCCAGCAATCGGTTGCTCAGACCAAAGTTCAGATGGGCTTGCGCGTGACCGAAGGGCTCGGGGCAGGGGCGCGGCCATCGGTTGGTGCGGCAGCAGCCGAGGAAACCATTGAAGAAATCGTTGACCATCTGGCAGGCGCGCACATGTGCTTCATCACCGCTGGCATGGGTGGTGGCACCGGCACAGGCGCCGCACCGATCATTGCGCAAGCGGCTCGCGAGCTTGGCGTTCTGACCGTCGGCGTCGTCACCAAGCCATTCCAGTTCGAGGGCGCCAAGCGGATGCGTCAGGCCGAAGAAGGCATCGAAGCGCTTCAGAAAATGGTCGACACTTTGATCATTATCCCCAACCAGAATCTTTTCCGTCTGGCCAATGAAAAAACCACCTTCACC
>CALLWO010000003.1 GCA_938016355.1 uncultured Boseongicola sp.
AGGGCCGCCACGCGCGCCAACATTGCGGCTGTGCAGCTCATCGGTTTTCCGGTGCCATCTTCACCGCGCGACAAACTCGCCTGCGCCGCCAGCAGCTTGTCGTAGATGTCGCCCGAACCGCGCAACGCCGCCTTGCGTCGCACCGGATGGACCGGCGGCGCAGTTTCGCCGGATATCACATCAAGAAACGCCGCGCCGTAACGTTCGAGTTTCTTCGCCCCAACGCCGGAAATCCCGGCCATATCATCAAGCGATGCGGGGCGCGTTTCTGCCATCTCGATCAGCGTTTTGTCATTGAAAATGACATAGGCCGGGGCGCGAGCGGCTTCAGCCAAAGCGCGGCGTTTGGCCTTGAGAGCGGACAAAAGCGGCGCGTCTTCCTCGGACACGAGCGCCTTGACGGCTGGCCTGCGGGACGCCGAGGCCAATGTATCTTTGCGAAGCGTAATGCCTTCTTCGTTTCGAAGGATCGGGCGGGCGGCTTCGGTCATGCGCAGCGCGCCATGCCGCTCCGGGTCCGGGCGCACCAGATCATGCCCCATCATCTGACGAAAGATCGCCGTCCACTGACGCCGCTCGATATCGCGCCCCACGCCGAATGTGGGCAAGTCGGCATGACCGCGCGCGCGCACCTTTTCTGTTTCTGTCCCGGTCAGAATATCGATGAGATGCCCGGCTCCAAAATATTCCCCGGTGCGCAGGATCGCAGAGAGCGCCTTGCGCACGGGTTCGGTGCCGTCAAACGTCTCTGGCGGCGTGTCACAGAGGTCGCACTTCCCGCACGGGTCATGGGTTTCAGCGAAATAGCCCAAAAGCGTCTGCCGGCGACAGACCTGAGCCTCGGCCAAACCAAGTAACGCATTCAGTCGCCCGTGATCCGCCATACGTCGTTCGGGTGGCGCAAGGCCTTCGTCGATTTGCATCCGGCGGAACCGAATGTCATCGGCCGCAAACAAAGTAAGCGTCTCGGCTGGCGCCCCGTCACGGCCCGCGCGCCCAATTTCCTGATAATACGCCTCGATCGATTTCGGCAGATCGGCATGCGCCACCCAACGGATGTCGGGTTTGTCGATCCCCATGCCAAAGGCGATGGTCGCCACGACAATTAACCCGTCATCGGTTTGAAACCGTCGCTCAACCTCGCGACGCGCATCCGGGTCCATGCCCCCGTGATAGGCAAGCGCGGTGTGACCCTCTTTTGACATGGCCTGCGCCAGCGTTTCGGTCTTGGCGCGCGTGCCGCAATACACGATGCCGGACTGGCCTTTGCGCGCGGCGGCAAAGTTCAGAATTTGCTGTCGCGGCTTGTCCTTTGCCGCGAAAGCAAGATGGATGTTTGGTCGGTCGAACCCGCCAAGGAAAAGCGTTGGCTGCACCTCGCCAAAGAGGCGTTCAACAATCTCATCGCGGGTTTCGGCGTCGGCCGTCGCTGTGAACGCCGCAAGCGGCACATCAAGCGCGCGTCGAAGCGCGCCAATCCGAAGATAATCCGGCCGGAAATCGTGACCCCATTGGCTTACACAATGAGCTTCGTCCACCGCGAGCAATGACACATCAGACTGAGAAAGCAGCCGGTCAATTCCCCCGGACGCCAACCGTTCGGGCGCCATATAAAGAAGCTTCAGCGTCCCCCCGTGAAGCGCGTCAAAAACCGCGGCAGTTTCTTCTTCGGTGTTGCCTGACGTGAGCGCACCAGCACTCACACCGGCTTCTTTCAGGGCGCGCACCTGATCGCGCATAAGCGCAATAAGCGGCGAAATAACCACGGTCAGGCCGGGCCTGAGAAGCGCGGGCAATTGAAAGCAAAGCGATTTTCCACCACCGGTCGGCAGGATGGCGAGCGTGTCCTCGCCCTTTGTCACAGCGTCAACAATGTCCGCCTGCATCGGGCGGAAGTCGTCAAATCCAAAGACGTCTTTCAATATGGAATGGGCGGTGGGCTTTGACCCGTCCATCTTATGCCTGTTCTATTATTCTAAGCGCTCGTTTTTTACACACTCGCACGTGAACAGGGGGTGAACAAGAGCAGTCCGTTAAGGTTAACGATCATTAAGGTTAACGCCGCGCCCTTCGACAAAATCATGCGCGCCCGCAAACAAGACGTATCGGTCTAAGCAAAAACCCTTCTTTGGGTCTGAAAATCCTGGGGTGAGCCAGCGCAAAGCGGTGGCGAGGGGCAAAGCCCCTGACCGTCACACCTCAGACGAATGCACCCGCATTATTAATCAAGACAATTCGAATGGCATAAAGCGCGATCAATGCAACAAGCGGCGCAAGGTCCAGCCCGCCAGTGTTGGGCAGCATCCGGCGGATGGGCTGATAGACCGGTTCCAGCAAACGATTGAGACCGTCCCAGACCTGACGCACAAAAGGCTGGTACAAGTTCAGAACCTGAAAGCTGATCAACCAGGACATCACGATATGCGCGATCATGATGAACCACGCGACATCAAGGATCAGGAGCAGAATTTGCAGAAGCGATTGCATATGTCGAATTCCGTTATTTGCGTTTTATCCCACCTAAGCGCGGGGCGGCGTGCTGGCAAGAGGCGTGCCGCTGCGTCGACCTTGACTGTATCGCCGTCGCGCGTCAGTTCGGAAGGAAAGGAGTTTGTCGATGTATCCTTATTTTCGCGCAATTCTGATGATGCTGGCTGCCCGCTCGATGCCAGCCATGGGCCCCTATGACACGCATATTTCGCATCACCGGGCGTGGCCCTGGGACACCGATCTCTTTGGGGAACTGAACAACGGGCGCATCCTGACGCTTTTCGAACTCGCACGCTGGCAGGCCGTGATCCGGCTGGGTTTTTTCAAACCGTTTCTCAAACACAAGATGGCCTTTCCCGTGGCCGGCGTGTCGGTGCGGTATCGCAGGCGCATCCCTGTCTTTCAGAAATACCGCATCCAGACGCGCTGGATCGGATATGACGACAAATTCACCTATGCCGAACAATCCATGTGGCAGGGCGACACTTGCATGAACCAGCTATTGCTGCGCGCCGCGATCAAGGATCGCAAAGGCGCAATTCCGCCCGTAGAGGGCTTCAAACTGCTGGGGATTGAAATTGAGCACCGCGACCTGCCGCAATGGGCACAAAACTGGATTGATGCGGAAAGCACGCGCATCTGGCCCCCGGAGATAGGGCCTGTGCATACGAACTAAGCTTGCGCCGGTGCGGACGGGCTGTCTTAGTGCGACCAAGTAAGCCGGGGGGAACGAATATGGGCGAACCAAGCCTGAAAAAGCGCATATGGGGATGGTACTTTTTCGACTGGGCCAGCCAGCCTTATCACACTGTTCTGCTCACGTTCATTTTTGGCCCGTTCTTCGCGTCGATTGCGGCCGCGTATTTCATGGGGTCTGGGCTCGACGAGATGGCGGCGGATGCGCGGGCCCAGTCGCTTTGGTCGCTTTGCCTGACCATCACCGGGCTGATCGTTGGCTTTGGCGGTCCGATCATGGGGGCGCTGGCCGACACAGCCGGGCGGCGCATGCCTTGGATTCTTGCCTTCTCGGCCATGTGTTTCGTGGGTGCGTTCGGGCTTTGGTGGACCGAACCGGATGGATCGAACCTCTGGTTTGCGCTCATCTTTTTCGGGATCGGCTTCATCGGTGCGGAATATGCGCTGATTTTCACAAACGCGCAGTTGCCGAGCCTTGGAACGCGCGAGGAGATCGGGAAAATCTCAGGGTCGGGGTTTGCCTTTGGCTATATCGGCGGCCTGATCGCGCTGGCCATTTTGCTGGCCCTTTTCGTCGAACAGGCCAACGGGAAGACGTTGATCGGGCTTGATCCCGCGTTTGGACTGGATGCGTCGGAACGCGAAGGCACGCGGATCGCGGGACCGTTCGTCGCCTTTTGGTTCCTGATTTTCATGGTCCCATATTTTCTGTGGGTCCGGGAAGTGCGCACGACGCGCGCGCGTCATTCCATTTCCGCCGCGCTTTCAAGCCTTGGAACATCGATCCGTGGTCTGAAACAGCGCCCGAGCCTTTTCAGCTATCTCGGCTCGTCCATGCTCTATCGCGATGCATTGAACGGGCTTTACGGATTTGGCGGTGTCTATGCGAGCCTTGTGCTGAATTGGGAGATCACCCAGATCGGCATATTCGGGATCGTGAGCGGCCTGTCTGCGGCGCTTCTGAGTTGGATTGGCGGGAGCTTTGACAAGCGTTTTGGGCCTAAACCCGTTATCATCGTCGCCATTTTGGGCCTGATGCTGGTCTGTTTCACAATCGTGAACATGAGCCGCGAGAGCTTTTTCGGCGTGCCGCTTGGCGAAGGATCAAACCTGCCCGACATCGTCTTTTTTGGCTGTGGGATGTTGATTGGCGGCCTTGGCGGCGTGCTTCAGGCGGCGAGCCGCTCAATGATGGTGCGGCACACGGATTTGGAAGCGCCGACAGAAAGCTTTGGACTTTATGGGCTTTCCGGGCGCGCCACGGCATTTCTGGCGCCTGCGCTTATCGGGATTGCGACGACGGTCACCGGGGATGCGCGCCTTGGCGTCGCCCCGCTGATCTTTTTGTTCCTTATTGGGCTTGTTCTGCTACGCTGGGTGCAATCCGACGGAGATCGAGCAGAGCAATGGGATACCGCGTCTTCGCCGTCTTAGCGGCGGTTCTTCTGAGTTTTAGTACGGCCAACGCCCAGCCTTTGGCCAAGGAATTGTTTGGGGCGGAACGCGCCGGATCTGATCAACGCGCCCTGCCCTTGGGCGGATACGCCAAAGGGTGTCTGGCAGGCGGTGTCGAGCTGGCCGAGACCGGCCCGACGTGGCAGGCCATGCGTTTGAGTCGAAACCGGAATTGGGGCCATCCTGAAACCGTCAAATTCATTCAACGCTTGTCGAAAACCGCCGCCAAGCAAAAGGGATGGAACGGGCTTTACGTCGGGGATCTTTCGCAGCCACGCGGCGGACCGATGTTAACCGGTCACCGGTCCCATCAGATCGGTCTGGATGCTGATATCTGGATGCTACCTGCGCAGGATCTGAAGCTTTCGCGTCAGGCGCGCGAGAATATATCTTCAATCTCCATGCGGCGGGCCAAGGGTGCTTATGTCAATGACAGCTGGACCCGTGCGCATCATGAAATTTTGAAAGCCGCCGCCAAGGATAAATCTGTCGCGCGTATTTTCGTATTTCCCGGTGCAAAGGTGCAGATGTGCAAGGATGAAAAGGGCGATCGTTCGTGGCTGCGCAAGATCCGACCCTGGTGGGGTCATCACTATCATTTCCATGTCCGGCTTGCCTGCCCGCGGGGGGCAAACGGCTGTGTTGATCAGGCACCCCCACCCGCCGGTGATGGGTGTGAGGGCGCGCAAGAATGGGTGAACAACATTCTGAACCCGCCGCCGCCAGACCCCAATGCCCCGAAACCAAAGCCACGGCGCGAATACGTTCTGGCGGATTTACCCAAGCAATGCGCGCAAGTTTTGTCGCGCTGATCCTGACGATCACGCCCGTTTTCGCCGAGCCGGCGCTGGAAGTCACGGGCCGGTTCGTTTGGGACCGCCCGGAGGATTATTTCGGCGGATGGTCGGGGATAGAGGTCGCCGATGGCGGCGCGACATTCGTGGCCATTGGCGACAACGCCCAGATCTACGAAGGCTCGTTTGAGCGGGCGGATGGCGAAATCACTGATATCCCGAAACGCCCGATTGGGGCGTTGGAAGATTTGGACGGCGTGCCGTTCTTCAAAAAGGATCAGGGTTCGGACGAAAAGGTCCTGAGCGACAGCGAAGGTTTGGCCGTTTTCGGTGCGGGTCAGTTTGCCGTTTCTTTTGAGCGGGTCCATCGCATCAATGTCTACGGCGGTGAAGTGCCAGTGGAAATCGCGCTGCCGCGAGAGGTAAACGGTCTGGGTCGCAATGGCGGCGTTGAAGCGTTGGCACGCGACGCTTTGGGCCGCTTCATCGCGATCCCTGAGGCGACGCTTCGCGATTCTCTGAGCTATCCGGTTTGGCGGCAAACCACGGATGGCTGGGAGACGGTCACAACCCTAAAGCGCACCCAGGGTTTTCGCCCGGTGGGTGCGGATGTCGGGCCGGATGGTTGGCTTTACGTGTTGGAGCGCGCCTTTCGGGGGGTCGGGTTTCAAAGCCGCATTCGCCGTGTGTCGCTTGATCCGCCGGGCACTGCGGCGGTGATCTGGGTCGCACCGATGCGCGCATTCGACAATCTTGAGGGACTGTCGGTCTGGGTTGATGACTCGGGCCAAACCCGTCTGACCGCTATATCCGACGACAATTACAATTGGTTTCAGAAAACAGAAATCGTCGAGTTTCGCTTGACGGAATAGCTAAGCGGCGGTAAGTCCGCGCGTCCCCAAACGGGGCCAAGTCTCCGACTACCTTGTCAAAACGGAACCCAGATATGACACGTCTTCTTCCCGGCATTCTTGCCATGGCCGCTGTTGTGGTCGCCTCTAATATCCTTGTGCAATTCCTGTTCGGCCAATGGCTCACATGGGGCGCGTTCACCTATCCCTTGGCGTTCCTCGTCACGGACGTGATGAACCGCGTTTATGGCGCCTCCGTCGCGCGCAAAGTCGTGCTTGCAGGTTTTGTCACTGGCATTGCCTGTTCAGCCATCGGCACGCAGATCATGGGTGAATTCGGCCCGCTTGTAACATGGCGCATCGCGCTTGGTTCGGGCCTTGCGTTCCTGACCGCTCAGATGTTGGACGTGTCGATTTTCGACCGCCTGCGTAGCGGGCGGTGGTGGCGCGCGCCGCTGGCGTCGACGCTGGTCGGGTCTGCCGTCGACACAGCGTTGTTCTTCACCATCGCGTTTTCAGCAAGCATGACATTTCTTGAGCCTGCCAACGACGTCTCATGGGCGGGGGAGGTTCTTCCGATGCTGGGCTTTGGCCCGGAAGCACCGCTTTGGGTGTCGCTCGCGGTTGCGGATTGGGGTGTAAAACTTGCCCTCGCCTTAATCGCCTTGGTGCCATTTCGCATGATTGTGAGGCGAATGAGCGTAACCCTTGCGTGAAAAACGTTGACAGACACAATATCTGTGCCAACCTTTGACCTATCGGTAACAAACGAAAGGAGGTGGTCCAGTGTCTAGAGCGATATTGGAGAAATGTGTCGGGACAATCAGGGGGACCGTCGAAGCCAGTTAGATCTGGCCTTGAGAACGCTTCTGATTGGGCTGTCGAATTTATTCGATCCCTAACTGGCCCATCTCCAAGACACTCGGAAGGGTCGCCCTTTGGCGGCCCTTCTTCTATAAAGACCCCATGAAAATCAACGCGGATATCACCATCGAGGATTGGGAACTGACCGAGCAGTTCGTGCGCGCCGGGGGACCGGGCGGGCAGAATGTGAACAAGGTCGCGACGGCAGTTGAATTGCGCTTTGAGGCAGAACGCTCGCCGAATTTGCCTGAGCAGGTGAAACGTCGTTTGAAGCGCCTCGCGGGGCGGCGCTGGACGAAGGAAGGCGCGCTGGTCATTCAGGTCAGCGAAGAACGCAGCCAGGCGCGCAACCGCGACATCGCGCGCACGCGGTTGGCAGAGTTGATCCTGCGGGCAACCGAAAAGCCGAAACCAAGGTACAGGACACGCGTGCCTATGTCGCAAAAGCGAAAACGGCTCGATGCCAAGAAGCGACGTGGCGAGGTGAAATCGCTGCGGGGGTCTGTCGACGAGTGACCGGGAATAAGGGGCGCTGCCCCCGGCCCTTGCGGGCCTCCCCCGGGATTTTTTTGACCCAAAGATGAGCGTATGGGCGTGTTAACCTTAATCCCGGTTAACCTTAACGCCGGGCTGTTTAGAGGCATTAATCAGCGTTTAACCGGAACAGCGTTAGCGTAGGCCTCGCATGGCAGCAGGGATGCGAGCTGTGTGACCCTAAGACGAGGCGGCCTGCGAATTGATCGTGGGTCGTCTTGCCATTCTTTGGGTCAAAAAATCCCGGGGGAGTCCGGAAACGGACGGGGGCGGAGCCCCCTGATTTACCCCAAATAGGTACGCAACGCGGGAGTAGGGTTTTCGAAAAGAGCCGCTGTGTCTTGTGGCGCATCCACGACGCCCTGATCAACAAAGACCGCAAGATCTGAAAATCGCTTCGCGTCTTCGGGGTCGTGCGTGACCATCAATATGGTCGCGTCCGGCAACAGCGTTGCGGCAAGGTTCAGCATATCCGAACGCATGGAAGGGCCCAGCGCGGCAAATGGTTCATCGAGCAAGACGACGGGTCGTTTGGTCACAAGGATGCGCGCCAAAGCCGCACGGCTTTGTTGCCCACCCGAGAGGTCACCAGGCAATCTTGTGCCCATACCCACCAGTCCCACTTTTTCCAAAGCGGCATTCGCTTGATCCAACACGTCTTTCGCGGGTTTCGCGTTTGGCGCGATCCCCAGAGCCACGTTGGTCGTTAGGTCGAGGTGCGGAAACAAGTTGCTGTCCTGAAACAGCGTCGCAATGGGGCGTTTGCCCGGCGCACGTTTCTCAAGCCTTTGGCCTTTCCATGAGATCGAACCGCGATCCAGCGTTTCAAATCCAGCGATGAGCGAAAGAAGCGTTGATTTGCCACCGCCCGAGGGGCCGATTACTGCCGTGCGCTTTCCCTTGGGGAGAGCGAAATCTGCCTTGAGCGTAAAGTCACCACGACTGAATTCGACAGCATCAAGTCTTAGCACGGCCACGACCTCCTGCGTCGAATGCCCAGAACAGAGCGAAGCTTAAGAGCAGCAGCAAAAGCGCCGCACCTGCCGCATCGTCCATACGATATGCACCCATCAGGCGATAGACCTGAAGCGGGAGCGTGGCGGTTTCGGCATCAGCAAAGAGCGCGATGACACCGAGATCGCCCATGGACAAGGCCGCCGCGACACCGGCCGCAAATCCAAGCGGGCGGCGTATGCGAGGCAGGATCAAAAGGCGCAATCGTGCAAAGCCTGTAAGATCGAGGCTGTCTGCAAGTCGGCCATAATCCGTTTCAATCTGTTCCATGGCCGGGACGAGCGCGCGCAAGGCAAACGGCAGCGTCACGATTGCATTCACCAAGGTTGTGACCGGCAGAGCGAGCGTGGCGGGGTCCACAAAGGGAAACAGAAGCACGAAAAGCCCGGTGCCGAGAACGAGGGGGGAGGCTGCGATGGCCATGAGACCGGCGGCCTCAATGCCCCAGCCAAACCGCCCGAGACGTTGGTGCGCGCAAGCCATCGCCAAAGACAGTGCGACGACAATAGTCGTGGAGGCCAGTGCCACAACAAGGGACCGGCCCGCTGCGGCCCAGACGACATCGGGCAAGGTCGTAATTGTGACCATTCCGTTGAGCACGACCGCGCCAAGCGGCAGCAAAAGGAACGCGCTGGCGGCGAGGATTGCCAACGTGTCCTGTCCACGCAGAAGCGGTGCATTGGCGTCCCATCGCTGGGTCCGTCGATCAAGGCCCGCACCAAAGCCCGGCGGCATGGCGACGCGGAAGGCGAT
>CALLWO010000004.1 GCA_938016355.1 uncultured Boseongicola sp.
CGCCGCGCGGTCCCGCGCCGACCATTTGACACGTTGTGCATCGCCTCGCGGATTTGTCGCAAATGCGATGTGCTGACTGGCAATGGCTCCGCCGCTTCAAGCGGCACATCAACCCCGTTTACCGATTTGACCAAACGCGGCGAAACGGCCTTCCCACTCGCAATTCGCGCCGTCATCACCGCCAATTGCAACGGCGAGGCAAGCACGTCGCCCTGCCCGATCGCCGTGTTGAGCGTCTCTCCGGGATACCATTGCTCACCCCGCACTTGTGCCTTCCACTTCGTTGACGGGACAATGCCGTCACGCACCGCCGACACCGGCAGTTCGTGATGCTCGCCCAACCCGAACTCGTGACAAAGCTCTGCCAGACGATCGATGCCCGTGCGCTGAGCGGCTTCATAAAAATAGACGTCGCAAGATTGCGTAATCGCGGTGTCAAGATCGACCCAGCCATGGCCGCCGCGCTTCCAGCAATGGAACCTGCGCCCACCAAAGGCCATGTAGCCCGGGCAATACACGGTCTCCTGTGGGCTCATCACATTTGCGCGCAGTGCGGCCAGACCGGTCATCATCTTGAACGTCGACCCTGGCGGATAAAGACCCTGAACCGTCTTGTTGAACAAAGGCCGATATTTGTTTTCCGTTAACGCGCGATAATCGGTGGTCGATATTCCGCGAACGAAAAGATCGGGATCAAACGAAGGCGCGGACGCCATCGCAAGCAGATCACCGGTCTCAATATCCATCACGACCGCGCCCGCGCTTTCGTTGGCCAATCGCGCTTGCGCGTAGTTCTGAAGCCCGTGGTCAATGGTCAGCTGAAGATCGGTGCCCGGTGTATACTCCTCGCGCCCCAGTTCGCGCATCACACGGCCTGCGGCGTTCACCTCAATGCGCTTCGTGCCCGCTTTCCCGCGCAGATTGGCCTCAAGTTTGGTCTCAACACCGATCTTACCGATCTGAAACTTCGGGATCTGCAAAAGCGGATCGGGATCCTCGATCTTGGAAAGATCGTAATCGCTGACCGGCCCGACATAGCCGACGATATGCGCAAAATCTTCGCCTAGTGGGTATTCCCGCGACAACCCCACATCCGGGGTCACACCCGGCAGCGCGGGGGCGTTCACGGCGACTTCGGCCACATCTTCCCAACTCAAACGATCCGCCAAAGTCACCGGCACAAAAGGGCTGCGCCGATACATTTCCTTCAGCGCACGCTCCAGCTCGTCCTCATCCAATTCAATGAGCTGGCGCAGTCGTGCAATCGTCGCGTCCACATCAGGCACGTCTTCGCGCACCACGACGATCCGGTAATTCTGCGTGTTCGTGGCAATTGGAACGCCATTTCGGTCATAAATAATGCCGCGTGACGGGGGGATAAGCCGCATGTTGATGCGGTTCTCTTCGGCCAAAAGGCGATAATTCTCTGCCTCCTCAACTTGCATCTGCCGCATCCGAAGCCCAAGAATACCCATGAAACCAAGCTGCATGCCGCCCAGCACCAGACCTCGACGGGTGACAAGACCCGCACTTTCTTCGGTATCTTTTGTTGGCCGCTTCATTGCCTGCGTCCCAATTGATCCACCTCACCGGGCGTGATTTTTCGCAACCCAAACGCGCGAGCCGCCAGAATGACCACCAACGGATAGGCCGCAATCGTCGCTATCAGCCGGATAAGGGTCTGACCCAAGCCCGGTTGATCAACCATAAATATCGTCAACACCACGGCATTGGCCAGATACATCAGCGTGATCAAACCCGCGACGCTAAGCCATTCCGTCACAAATGTATTGTCGCGCATCGCAACCGAACGACCCCGCAGAAACTCCAACCCCATGATCACAATCGCGGTCCAAAGCCCAAGTGGGCGCATGAACAGAAAGTCCGCCATCAGGAAGACAACAGCGATCAAAGGCACCGGCACAAATTCAGGGCGCCTGACGCCCCAAGCCACTGCGATCAATAGTAAAAAGTCCGGCCCAGGAATGCCGCCCGGCCCCGGCTCAAGCGGCAATAACTTCACAAAAATGATGAGTGACGCGATGCCAAGGAACAATCCGCGATAGGTCCAACGACCGCTTTGGCTGGCTTCAACCATCGCTGGCCTCCGCGCTTTCGGCGGCAAGCGCGGCGGCTGCATCTGGCAACAAAGGCCCGATCAGATTGGCGGGGCCGCTGATATCTTCGCTCGGCTGGCTCCGCAAAACGCGCAGGAATTCGAGCCGCTCGTAATCGGCCGAAAGCCGCAATCTCAATCGTCCGTCTCGCGAAAGCACAACAGACCCGACCAAAAGCCCAGCAGGAAACACGCCGCCATCGCCCGACGACACCACGCGGTCGCCCGGCCGTACTTCTTCGGGCAGTTCAAGAAAATCGAGCACCGGCAGAGCTGAATTGTCGCCAGCCAGCATCGCGCGCTGTCCCGAAGGCTGGATTGTCACCGGTACACGGCTTGCGCTGTCGGTCAGAAGCAACACCCGGCTTGAATTTTGACCCACGCCAGAAATCCGTCCGACCAACCCCAAACCGTCGGTGACGGCCCACCCGTCTTTTATGCCATCGCGCGCCGCGCCAACATTAAGCAGCACCGATTGCCGGAACGGGGACCCGCTATCGGCCAGCACATGCCCCGTCACGACAGTTAACGCCGGGTCCAGCCGCACTTTGTTCAAATCCAAAAGCTTGGCATTCTCCTGCTCCAACTGAAGCGCGGCTTCTTTCCACGCTTTCATTTGCTGCAATTCGCGACGTAAATCCTGATTCTGCTGCTGAAGACGCGCGTAGGATTGTACGCCTTCGACTAGTTCGGCTGTCTTTGTAACTGGCACAAAAGCCCAGTCCATACGCGGCACAACCGCATCCACGACAGCTGCGCGAAAACGCTCTGCGCGTGGGCTGTCTATGCGCCAAACGATGAAAATCACGAATAAGAACAGCACAAGGCCCCCGACCAGCAACCGCCGGATCGGGCGTGCGAAGTCTTCTGAAGAGCCGCTCTGCCTTGCCACGTCGGTCCCTTATCGGTCCACGCCCCGCCTCAAGTCTACCACGCATAGTGGATAACTCGAAAGCCCTCGCGCACCTAGCTGTCGTAGTCGATCACATGCCGGAGTTGTTTTTCGTATTCAAGCGCTTTGCCCGTGCCCATCGCCACGCAATTCAGCGACTCGTCCGCGACCGAAATCGCCAGACCGGTTTGCTCGCGCAAAGCCAGATCAAGTTCGCCCAAAAGCGCACCGCCACCGGTAAGCATTACGCCCCGATCAACGATATCCGCCGCCAGATCCGGAGGCGTCGCCTCCAGCGCGGTCATCACCGCTTCACAAATCTGCTGAACCGGCTCGGCCAGCGCTTCGGCGACCTGCGCCTGATTAATCTCGGTTTCCTTTGGCACGCCGTTGAGCAAATCGCGTCCGCGAATTTGCATCGACTGACCGCGCCCATCGTCGGGCATGCGCGCGGTCCCAATAGATGTTTTGATCCGTTCAGCCGTTTGTTCACCGATCAACAGGTTATGCTGACGGCGCAGGTAACTCACGATGGCTTCGTCCATCCGGTCACCACCAACACGCACAGAACGCGCATAAACAATATCACCAAGGCTCAGAACAGCGACCTCGGTGGTGCCTCCGCCGATATCAACAACCATATTTCCGGTTGGATCAGTGATCGGCATACCTGCCCCGATTGCCGCCGCAATGGGTTCCGCGATCAACCCTGCACGCTTTGCGCCTGCAGAAATCACCGATTGGCGAATCGCACGCTTTTCAACTGGGGTCGCACCATGGGGGACACAAACGATCACTTTGGGCTTGGAAAAATAGCCGCGCTTGTGAACTTTGCGGATAAATTCTTTGATCATCGCTTCGGCAACATCGAAATCCGCGATGACGCCTTCGCGCATCGGGCGGATCGCCTCAATACTGCCCGGGGTCCGTCCCAGCATCAGCTTGGCGTCTTCGCCGACCGCTAAGACCTTCTTAACGCCGTCTTTTACGTGATACGCGACCACCGAAGGCTCATTCAGAATGACGCCCTTGCCTTTGACATAAACCAGCGTGTTCGCCGTGCCCAAGTCAATTGCCATATCTGTGGAAAACAATCCGCCAAAGGCCATGTTTGTTGCCCCAATCTGCCTGTTCATTGGCCCGCAATAATTATGCCTGATGCGGACCGCTTCTATATATGCCTCGCCACGTCACTTCGCCAGACGGCGTTGAAGAAAAGCGGCGTTTATCTGCCGTTGTCACCCTACGGCATTAACTACGATTCTCTATCAAAACCTAAATACGGGCACTATTGTGACCGAATAGGGAACAATTCGCGACCGGCATAGCAAACAAAAGCGGTTCAAAGCGGCGTAACTCACAAAAAACGCCCGCCGCAACGAAGCGGCAAGCGCAATTTTTCGAATCCAATGGGTTTTTATTCCGCCGCTATGGCCTCGATCCGGGCAGATTCGGGCCGCGCGCCCTCGACCGCGATCCAATCGCCGCCGGGCACATACCGCCATGCCAACTGGCCTGTGTCGTCCATTGCGAACAATGTCAGCCAGCCATTGTCAAACAAATCGGCCACGCCTTTGTGACGTTTCAAAATGTCCGACATCGCGTCGCGCGGGGCTTCGATAGCCACCGACAACCGCAGCGGATCGTGCATGAAGTTTTCGCCATCATGCACCGATTGAAGCGGCAAACCCGCCATCAAAGGTCCGCTGTTGCCCTCGACCACTCCGATGCCGCCAACCACGTTGTGAAGCACTTTGTTGCCCCCGCCAAATGTCCGGGGCGCCACAGTGGACCCATAATACTGAAGGCTGATCCAACTCGCGACGACAACCGGCGCGGTCATGATCAATTCCAAGACGCCGAAACCCTCATCCGCCTCCCAATCATAGCTGTGCAGAAAGGCCCGCCCCTGAAGATCGCGCCCCCGCGTGTGGTCGCGCCGCGCGGCAATGAATGTATTGGCACCGGCAAGACCCCATTCCGCGCGCGTTTCCGACCAATCGTCAGCCCGCTGAGCAACAGAACCCGCATTTTTCGCCCGAGGAAGCCGCGCCGAACGCTCACCGCGCGCCATTTCGCCCGCCTCGCCCAACTGTGCTTTCAACGTTGCAATCGCCCGCTCGTGCGTCTCAGACGGCTGATCGTCCACAAAGAGATGAACGTGGTCCGTCGTTGTTTCATGGATCGCCGCAATGAAATGCGTGTCAGCGGGCAGCTCAATACCGCGCGCGCGCAACCCATGACGCACAAAATCATCGTTCAAAAGTCCGGCCAAGAGCCGGGCATTCACGTCGCCAGCGTACCCGCCGCAGGCACCACAATGCAGCGCGCTTTCGTGCGGATTGTTGGCCACATGCGCACCGTGACCCGCCAAAACCACAAGCTTCGCGAAATTATTGGTCAACGACATCGCCCCAAGAACAGCGGCAGCCGCATCGACGCGCGCCTCTGCAGTTAACGTCTCATCAAAGCGCGGCGTCGGGCCGTACTCCCGCTTTTCCGCGCCTCCAAGCGTGTCCTTTACCAGCTTCGCGCCAAAGATTGGGCCTGCCGCCTCGACAAATGCAAACGACGAAACCGCCGCATGTTTGAACCGCCCCCAAGCGCGCTTGGCCCGCGCGACATACCGCGTCTCGGCATCCTCGGCCCCGCCCGCTGACGTTGAAACGACCTGTGCGTTCAACAGGACCGGAAGACGCGCTTCGCACACGTCCGATGCAAACCCCTTGTGCGCCACACCAAGCCCGAAGAAACCCGCAAACCCAAGCGTTTCGATGCTCGGAGACACCTGCTCCAGCGCCCGCCGAAAGACTTCAGATCTCACGTCGATACAAAACGCCATCTGAACATCAGGGCGTGCCGCTTTCGCGTTGTTGGGTACGTTAAGCGTGGTCGCCAGTTCGCGTTGTGCCGCCCGCTCTGAAGCATCCTGTAAAATCGCGTCGATGATGTGGTCGCCATTGGGGCGCAGGTCGGCTTCGTGAGCCGCTACGGTGCTTGCCCAGGCCTCGCTGATCGCATCGCCGAATTGTGCCAGCAAGGCGGCCTCGAATGCCAGCCGAATGGTCAGCAGATCGGTCACCACCGGATCAGTCCCGCCGGCTTTCTCTGCCTCAAACTGAAGATGGCGAGCATATTGCGCCCAACCGCCCAAATCGGCCAGCAAACGATGGAACGCTGTCTGCGCCGATGCCTCCGTCAAACCCAAGGCATCGCAAAGCTGCGCACGCGCCGCGTCCGCATTGACCGGCAATTCTGCAATCTGCCCTGCAAACCCAACAAGACCATGGATCTCAGGGGTTAGATCGCGCCGCGCCCAGCCGCGCCACGTATCCCACATGCTGGCCCGTCCGGGCTGCGCCCAAAGCGCCTGACCCTGATCAAAGGCGGCCGAAGCAAAGGCACTGACGCGCTCGGCGATGATCGCTGGCCAATCGACACCCGTCACATCCCGCGCAAGCTCTGCCAAGCTTGGCAATGCAGCGATCTGGGCAGGCTCGCGCTTTAGCCGCTTCTTCAGTTCGGCAAGATCAATTGGCGCACCGGCGGCCAACAACGCTTCAACCAGATCGTCGTCGTTCAAATGGCCCGCGTCGTATTTCTCACGCCACACATTGCGATCCGGAAAAATCCGCGTGCCGGAAACCCGCGCCCAAAGTGCCGCCGTATCTGCCAGCCCCATTTCGCGTTGACCAAGGAACGGGTTGACCGCGACCGTCGCCTCCAGCCCCCATGCGGGCGGAATGGCCAGCGCTGCGCTCTCGGCCTTTTTCTTGCTCCAATGCGTGTTCATTATACCGTCTCCGTTGTCTTTGAGTGCGCCCAGGTTTTGAGCCACCGATCCAGAAGTGCGTTGAGATAAAATCCGTTGGCGACGTGCACCCGAAGCCCCGCAACCGATGGGTGGCTTGACCACAACGGGAACGTCGCTTGCGCAATCGCCGTCGCGCCAAAGCTGACAAGAGCAAGGACGATCAGCGCCCACTCAAGCGGGCCGGGGGCCGGTGGTGTCGGCAATACGCCTGATGTCATCCAACCGGACACGGCCTGCAGCGAGAAGTAACTGATCGAAGCTGCCAGCGACCAAAGCGCGGTGCGCCGTGTCAGCATCCGTGGGGCCGCATCCGCAAAACCCTGCGCCAAAAGATACGCCACACCAAAGATCAGGATAACGCCCAGCGCGATGGTTTGCGGCGATTTCTCCGGCAGGCCAAACGCCATCCCGACGACGGCATAGATTGCCAGTGCGGCTGCAAACGCCCGACCAACCGCGCGAGCGTTCGGGATAGCAACTGCGCCGGGGCGACGGGCGGCAGCAACGGTCTTGACCGCGCTCCCCGATCCAAGAAAGGCGTGCGCCTTATAGAGCGAATGCGCCACGATGTGAAGCAATGCCAAGGGGAACAAAGCCAATCCGCATTGCAAGATCATGAAGCCCATCTGAGCAATTGTAGACCATGCAAGCGAAGTCTTGATGGCAGGCTGGGTGAGCATCACCAAACCACCCACAAGCGCCGTCAATCCGCCCAGCATCAACAGGCCAGCCATAACGACCGGCGCGCTCAGCATTACGTCAGCAAAGCGGATCAACAGGAAGCCGCCTGCGTTGACGACACCCGCGTGCAAAAGCGCTGATACCGGCGTCGGGGCTTCCATGACCTCAGTCAGCCAACCGTGCAAAGGCAATTGTGCCGACTTCACGATTGCGGCCACAGCAAAGGCAAACGCAGCCCACCCAATCGCGCCTGCGCTCTCAGACCCTTGAACCCTGGCCAAAATGGCCGCTATGTCGCCGGTGCCCGTGCTCCAGAAAAGAAGACCCGCGCCAATAATCAGAGCACCATCGGAAATCCGCATGGCAAAACGCTTCTTGGCGGCAACCCGCACTGCGCCTGCGCGATCTTTGTAAGTCATCAACAATGTGCTGATGCCAACCCCGGTCGCGATCCACGCCAGAACCAGTTGCACCAGATTGCCTGCCGTGACTAAAAACAAAACCGCGGCCAGCGTTACGCTTAACCACGCCGTGAACCAACCTTGCCGCGGCTCGCCGTCCATGTAGGTCGCGGAAAACCGCAAAACGATCCAACCGACGAATGCCACAAGGACAAACATCGTCGCGCTCACAGCATCGAGCCGCGCGCTCAACCCAAAACCGCCCGGCGCAAACAGCACGCCAGTTCCAGCGCCGTTGAGGGCCACCAACCCAGCCGAAGCTACAGCGACCCCAAGCGCGCCAAGCGCAGAAAACTCGGCAAATCGCACAGCAAACCGCGGGCGCAAACCAGTGGCGTTCGCCGACACGAGAGCGGCAACAAGAAGCGCGATGGGGGCAAGATACGGAAGAAGATACATCATCGGGACAATTCCATTTTGGTGTCCTCGGTGAAGTAGGGCAGTGGTTATTTGAAGTAAAATGCATTGTTTGTATCATTTCGTTCTGTTAATTAGAATGAATGGCACTGCTCAATTACAAACACCTCCGATATTTTCAGGCCGTGGCTCACGACGGAAACCTCACCCGCGCGGCCCAGCGACTTAACGTTTCGCAATCGGCTCTCTCTGTGCAAATCCGAACGCTCGAAGACCACCTCGGGCACGCGCTGTTTGAGCGGCGCGGGCGCAGATTGGTCATGACCGAAGCGGGCCGTATCGCTTTGGACCATGCGGACGAGATATTCTCGCACGGCGACGCGCTTGTTCAGACGCTCGCTCAAACCGGGCAATCACGCAAAGCGCTCCGTGTTGGCGCACTCGCAACGCTCAGCCGCAACTTTCAAATCCGGTTTCTTGCGCCCTTGATCGGGCGGCTGGACGTGGATGTCATCCTCAGATCGGGCAGCGCCGCAGAACTAATCCCCGATCTCGAAGCCCTCGCGCTCGATATCGTCTTGACCAACCGCGCGCCTGATCCCGGGACAGGCGGGCCGCTCCTCGTCCATCCCATTTCCGACGTTGCGATTAGCCTTGTTGGGACGCCTTCACGCCTTGGCAAGGGCGGCGATCTCACGACTCTGCTCGCGACGCATCCTCTTATTCTGCCTTCTGCGAACAGCTCGATCCGACTGGGGTTTGACGCGCTAGCCGACCGACTTGGCGTGCGCCCTCAAATCGCGGCCGAGGTCGATGACATGGCAATGATGCGTCTGCTGGCCCGCGAAGACGCCGGGTTAGCTGTGCTTCCCCCGATTGTCGTGCGCGACGAATTGAAATCGGGCCAGCTAAAGCTCGCAGCCGACCTGCCCGATATCCGCGAAAGCTTTCACGCCGTCACCCTCGACAGGCGCTTTCCAAATCCATTGGTGCGAGAATTGCTCGACGCGGCGAAGACCGCCTAGATCGCCACGTGGGATTGCCAGTCGCGCGCGATCGCTCCGATGGCCGCCGCGCGAACCGCAACAAAGGCCATCGCCTCACCGCAATCCAAAAAGATTATCCCCGGCGTCGCGTCCCCGGCTGCCAGAACCAGACACGCCGGTCCCTGCTCACCCTGGTAAATCTGCTCGCGTTTTGACAGATACCCATCAAGGAAAATCGCCGCATGCTCGCCCAACATCCCAAGCGTATCCGCGTCACCATACTGATCGGCAACGTCTTCGCCCTCAATCCGGAGCCAGGCAATCGACCGATCCCCCAATCCCGAGACAAAACTAGCCAACAATTCTTTGGGCGTCGTGCCCTCGGTGGTGGCAATGCCCCATGCGCGCGACAATTGTGCGGCAGGCACACCTATGTCGGAGGGGAATCCGTCGCCGCTTTGCTTGTGGGTTGTGATAGAAAACGCGTCTGCCTTGCCAAACACCTTCTCCAGAACAGCCTTAAGCGCGGCGACATTCGGGTCTTCGGCATTGTTTAACGCCGTGTCCGCCAATTGCGCGGCCCCTTCCGCAGCGGGCGCTGGTGCCAGCAATGCTTGCAAACGCCTGTTTGCAACAGCCAAGTGAAAAGCCGGGCCGTCCTCAGCCTGAAACGACACGCGCCGGGGAAGGATGGTTTCATCAATCTCCGTCACAACGGCTGCGAGCAAACGATCATGGTCGCCGCGCATCACACGCTTTTCACCCGCCGCCCGCTCTCGCTGACGCAGTTTGGCAAGCTTTTGTTCTAACCGCGAAAAGTCGTTCACCCGGTTCGTGCCCCTATCCCGCCGCTACAATACCGGCCAACGCCGAGCGGCCGCAATCGAGGATTTTTTCAAGGTCGGCATCCGGCGCACAGACACAGATCAACGCTTCCGATCCACCCTTGGGCGAACGCAAGAAAATGCGCGCGTCCATCGCCGTTGTCGTCAAGGCCGTATCGGGTGCGACCTGCCCCAACATGCCGTTGGCTCCGTCTGCCACCTGACCGTCAAGGAGGGTGATCGCAATACCGTTCAGCGCATCCATTTCTTCTTGGGCACGGCGGTTCGCGGCACTGACGCACAGCACCATGCCCGACGACATATCCGCGAATGCCGCAAGGTCGATGCCCGGTGCTTCTGCGCGTAACGCGTCAAGACGCTCTGCTACGTCCATTCGAATGCCCTTTTGTTTGCGCGCTTAAGCCAGCGGCGCATGGTCATTCCTTTAATGGTCGGCAAGTGCGGGGGACGCAAGACATCTCGTGTGCCCCAGATTGCGACTGTGGCAGAGGAATTGCGTTCCGTCAGGCTTAAAGCGAGGCCAGTGGATCGCTGACATCCCCGGCTTCGGGGCGGCGTCGCGCAGGTCGCGCTGTCAACAGCTTTGGCTTCACCCGCGTCGGCATGACCGACCGCATTGGAACGTCATCGGCTGCTTCAACAGCACCCTCGTCCGCTTCAGCTCCGGCAGCAATTTCATTCACAAGCGCTTTCAAGCCGTCCAGAAATGCAGCCGCGCCGCTGGCCTGCCATTTTTCCGTGTCTTCTCCAGCCGCCAAAGCCCGCGTCAGCGAGATTGGGAAAAGCTCGCGGAAAAGCCCCACGGTTTCGCGGCCAACCCGCTTGACCACACGCATCTGATCGCGTTCGGACAGAATTTTGTCCATTCGCGTCAATAGCAAAAAGCTCTTCTCATAAAGCTCGGGCGGGAGCATCGACCAGACAGCTGCCTCCGATTGTCTCCAGGCTTGCGTCGCATGCGTGCACCAGATCACAATGTCTGCTTTGTGGATTACGCGCTGCCAGACTTCGGCGTCCATATTTGGGTCCGAAATGCCGGGCATGTCGATGAGATCGCAGATATCCAGCAATTCCGCATCGTGGAAAATCCGGATGTGGCTCGTGTCGTCGACCGACACATCCTCGATCCGATCCAGATCAATGTCATATTCGCCATCATCAAGCGCGACCCGATACGGCGGCTCGTCGCCTTTGGCGATCCAGACCGGTGGCAATTGCGTTGCCGTCACGTTCACCGGAAGCGACGAATTGCCCATAAGCAGGTTCGAAAGCGTGCTTTTTCCGGCCGAAAACTCGCCCATCAAACAGACTACGGGTTTCTTTTTCCCTGCCGTTTCACGGGGCGGGATCGCCTCGGCTGATTGCGCCGGGGTTTCTGTCACAGGCTCGCTGCCAATGATTTCAAATTCTGGCTCGCCCGCAGACTGGTTCGTCTCAGCGTTCGGGAAATCGTTCATGTCGTGGTCACTCATCTCGTTCATCCTCAGGCGGCAATTTCTGTCAGGGTCGCCATCGTCTGTTTCAGCTGCGCACGTTTCTCCGCGGCACCGCCGGCATCAATGATGGCGGCTGCAGCGCCTTTCTCGGAATCCGCTTCTTCGGCCAGGCGGACAAGAATGCCGCGTTGTTCGGCCATAAAGTCGTGCAATGTCTTCAACGCCGCGTCGCGAACTGTCTCGGCATGCGCGCCGCGCAAACCATCGACAATCGGATCGGTCTCGGCCTTGATCATGTCGGCGAAGTCGGTCGCAAATGAGCGGTATCCGCGCCGTTTCTGCCACCAACGCGTCCACCACGTGCCTTTCAGATCCAACGCGATCGTCTGGCCCAGTAACACTGGCGACGGAATAGCCTCGGGCGCAGGGGCCTCGATCCCAAACTCTTCGTCGGACACATCAAACAGGCGGTGATACACCCCGGCATAGGTTTCAGCTGTGTTCACCAAAATTGATTTGGTCTTGGATTGGGCGTTTCGGCCAAACACCTGATAGGCGGTGCGCATCAGTATCCGCAGGCCGCTCGGGTCGTATTGCCAAACTTCATCCTCGCCATGGTCTTCCAAATGCTGCAACAGAGACCCCGTTGCGCGCTCAAGAAACCCGCGATGAGAGCGTTCAAGCCGCTTGTGGAAATCCTCGATCACCTTGTCAAAGACCTCGATCATGGCCGCGTCTGCTTCGCGTTCGATCCGGGTCAATTCGTTTTCCAGCTGGCCCTTTTCCAACGGCGGAAGGGCGGCATCGGACTCGCGGCGCGAGACCACCTGATGGGTAGCGTTCAGACCGTTTGCCAGGTTCATCGCCGATTTCGCGACGCGATCAAGCAAGTCCTGCCCCGTCCCTTCAGCAATGCGCTCTGCCAGCGCAGCATAGATCGCCGGCACGCCAGACAAATCCCACAAAAGCTCTTCAGGGCTCAATGCGCCGGGGTCGGTGACCCGACCCTCTTCGATCGCCCAATTGGTGAGCGCGGTCATTGTGTCTTCGTCGACGGCGTCCAGCATCCCGTTCAACGCGGCAGTTGCGCAATAGGCCGATGAGAAGATGATCTGCGCCTCTTTCGGCCCGTCATGCTCTTCCAGGGTCTTGCGAATGCTGTCGCGAATTTCAGGTATCTGGTTGATCGGATCGCTCAGTTCATCGCAGCGGTTAACCGCAATGATGACTTCGCGCGACTTCACGTTCGCAATCAGGCGGATCAACGCCATATCGACAGAACTCAACGCCTGGTGCGCCGCCAGGACGACCACGCAAATCCGACTTTCGCGGATTGCGCGAATAGTAATCTGCTCGCGGATCATAAAGGTATCGTTCACGCCCGGCGTGTCACGAATGCACAGTGGCATCGGCAATTCCGGGCGGTGCATGAAAACTTCGGCCGACTTCGTGATATCGGCAAAGCGACCCTGCGCCTGACTGGTTTCGAAATCATCTTCGAAATCATCGCCAAGGCAGACATAGCGCTCGATCAATTCATTGTCGAAATAGCCGTAATCGTGTTGTTGCCCAAGCAGCAGTTCGAATTTGTCGCCCAAGCGCTCTCGCGATTTCTCGCGCATTTCGATGACTTGCGCGCGCACTTTTTCAAGCTCGTCTTCGGCGCCGGCGCGGCTGGCAAGCTCGCCAATGCGGCCGCCGCGATCCAGCAGCCGACCCCATTCTTCCATGTCGAAAAAGCGGAAGCTGGCGCGGTTGTCCTCGGGCGTGACATGCGGGTTCAAATGCAGCGACGTCACAACAGACGTCCACGGGTTCACGTCAGCGGGTAAAAGGTCGGGAAAGCCGACCATTGCGTTAACCAAAGACGTCTTCCCTGCCTTGACCTGACCGATCATTGTGATCGAAGGTTCGGCATGTTTCAGTTGATGGTGAAGTCGGCGCGCAGCGCGATTGGTGGATTTGTCGCCAATTTTGCCCAGGCGCACCAACGCCTGCCGCAAATCGCGGGACTTTTTAAGGAATGGCTGAAGCCCCTCGAACCCACGTCCAAGAAGAAAACCATTGCCAGCAGCTGATGCCGCGCCCTGCTCCATAATCCTCGTATCTACTTTCATCTTCGCTACCCAACACTCACACGCTAAACCAGTTTTCGTTACCGTCCGGTTATTCATCCATGAAATGGGTTATCGTTTCCGAACTGGCCCAGAATTCATGGCCAAAATGGCCTTTTTGTGACGGATTTCAGGTTAATAAAGTGTGCGAATTCCCCTTTAAGCGGCCATATTCGATTCGATATCGCGTCTAAGCTGTAAAAGCAGGGTGACGGCATCCGCCGCGGGGGCGTCGCCACTTTCGACCTGCATCAAAACCATCAGCTCTTGCGCTTCGGTAAGATCATCAATGAATGCATCGGCTGCCGGGCAGTCCATGTCATCCTGCGCGAACTGATCGATCAACTGATCCACCACCTCAACGCATTGGGCTACAATCGGCGCGACTTTTCCAGGTTCGGCATCCGCCACAACCCCGGTCAGGCTGTCACCGCGTTTGCGCAAGAACCGCGCCGCGTTGGTAAATAGTTCAATGTTTTCAACGCTTGGAGCCGCATCGAAATTCGCAGCTTCCTTTGGTGTTTCGACCACCTTTTCGGGCGCTGGCGCACTTTGCGCTTTTGCTGCCGGTGCCGCGGGAGCGTCAGGTTTCGGGGCCGTCTTGACCTCAACCGGACGCACTTGATAGCGCGCCAAAAACAGGTGCGCACTGTCGATATCCGCACGCCTGCCACGTTCTGCGTGGCGCAAAATCTCCGCACTCAATGCGCCACCACCCGAAGCGTGATAGACCGCCTCGTCAAGCGCGCCATCCGGCTTATGCGCCTTAATGGCCTGAAGCGTTGCCACGGCAAAAAGCGAGTGGAATTCTTCGGCAACCACGGTCTCAAGCTGCGTGATCCGCGCCGAAAGTTCATTTTCCGCGGACAATACGTCCGCTTTCGTCAACACAAGGAACGCGTGATCCTTCAGACTATCGGGCACCCGCGTCCACAGACGTTTTTCGTCGCTGGTGAACGCCTGCGTACACCAAAGCGCAATATCCGTGCGTCGTACCGCCCAATCAATCGCAGACTTCAACTCGCCAATGGAGCCATCGGTCACGACCTCAAGAAAACTCACCCGCTGCAAAAGCGGCAAAGGCAGTTCGACACGAATAAACGCCGCCGCACCACCCAGATCGACCGAAACATCCGTGCCCGGGCGTGTCACCTTCTTGCCGTTCACCAGCGTCGCGATGATCTGCTCGGTCTCGCCAAAGCCCAGCTCCAATGTTGCGTGCTTGGCGTCTTTCGATAAAACGCGACGGCCCACAAACATGTTCAGAAGTTCGGATTTTCCGCTGCCCGGACGCCCCAAAAGCGATACGCGAACAGGCGACGACAAACGCTTCAGCAAATGCGCGGCGTGATCCAAAGCTGCTTTTGGAAGGGACGCCGTCTCAAGCGCAAATTCAAGCCGCTCAACAACAGTGTCGTCAGGCGCGTTATCTTTCATGCTCCACCGCCATCTGACGCAAGCCAGCGGCGGCGCAAGAAGATCGGCGCCTTTTCAGGTGCGGGCTTGGGTTGTGCTTGCGCGGGTTCTTTCGGAACAGGCGCGGTTTCGCGATCAATGCGCACTTCATCCACGCGCGTCTCGGGCGCAATGGCTTGCTGTTGCGCAGTTGCCTGAATTTCTTCGGGAGCCGCAGGGGCTTGTGGTTTGATCGGACGGGTTCGCACCTGACGGCGCTTATTGGTCCGGTTCTCAAACTCGGGCGTGAAAATATTGGCGTTTTCGTCGGCCTGTTTGCCAAAGCTCACTTTGACGACAGAAAAACAAATATTGTCTTGCTCAGGATCGTCCAGCGCCCGCAAATCATCGAGAAGCTTTTCCGCGATCTCAGAAGCCGCACCGTCGGAATTTTCACGCAAAACCGCGCGGATCTGACGGTTTGACAGGAATTGCAGACCATCGCTGGCGACAACCAGAATGTCATCGTCAAGCAATTGAAACGGCTCTTTGGGGCAATCGACACGCTCAATCGTTTCGCCGATCAGCACCGATGTCAGGGCGTTGCGATCCGGGTGATTGCGGCCAACGTCTTCGGACATCATGCCCGAACGAACCATATAATCGATATGTGGGCCAAGCGAATGGTCTTCGTTCAACTGGCGCAATTCGCCACCGCGATACAAGTAAAGCGGGCTGTCACCGATCGAAATCCAGAACAAACGATCCTGCATAAAGACCGGCGCGACAAGCGTTGCGCCCATGCCCGCCGTATCGGGATTCGAAGACGTATGTGCGGCCATGCACGAGTTGGCCGCCACAGCCGCGCTTTTCAGCACATCGCACACATTGTCCGAGAAGCCATTGGCATCCGACGACTGAAACTTCAGCTCACTGAACACTTCGGTCACGACAATCTTCGACGCCACGTCCCCGGCCGCATGTCCGCCCATACCATCCGACAGGACGGCATAGCCGAACTCCGCGCCCAGCGGGAAGTCCGTCGCAATCGCATCCTCCTGATAATCGCGGCAACCGCGATTCAGGACGGACGAGACGTCAAACCTTATGTCAGGTTTCTTAGCCATTAGCCGGCATCGGTCCCTTCAGCTTCGCTTCCCTTCCACGTGAAGTCTTCGCCGCAAAGCGACACAAACTTCAGCGCGGTCTCACCGATGCGGATTTCGTCACCGCTGGTCATGGTTTCGGTCGACAAAACGGGGCTGCCGTTCAGACGCACGAGGTTGGATTTACCACCATGGCCCAGGAAAAACTGACCCTGCTCGTCGTCGTAAGCGACGGCGGCGTGGTTGTTGCGCGAGATCGACGTGTCGCCAAAGTCCAGACGCACAGCCTGATCTTCGCCACGACCGATATTCGACACACCGTTATACATCGTGAAACACGCTCCACGTCCGGGACCTTCGATCACCACGATCCAACCCACTGGGAATTGTGTGGCAATTGCACCGGCGGGTTCGCCAGCGGCTTTTTCGGCGGCTTTCTTCTGTGCAGTCTCGAAAATGTCCTGCGCTTCCTCGTTCGCCTGGAAACCAAGCAGTCGAGTTTTCACGCGGCCCGGCTTGCGCCCGGCGCGACCTGTGATCGCGGCGCCAACGTTAACGATGGCTTCCTCTTCGGCATCGTTCGATGTCGTTTCCTTCAGCAAACCTGACTCACCGGCCAGCCCAGCAATCTTCTGACGCACAATCTCGTCGTCATCGATCGACCCGCTTTCATGCGGCGCATTTGCGAATGCCACGACTTCGGACACAACACGACTTGGCACGGGGCCGTCGTTTTCGTCGTCGTCAAAGGCTTCAGTATTTGCAATGGGTTCCGGCGCGGCTTCGACAGGTGCAACCGTTGGGGTTTCTGCTTCAGGCTCATCTTCAAAGCCTTCATCCTCAAGGTCGTCATCCGCGGCAAAGCGATTGCCCCAAGCGTCATCATCGTCGTCGTCGGCAAAACCGTCGTCGTCGGCGTCGTCTTCAAAACCCTCGTCATCCGCTTCGGCGCTTACTTCTTCCGCGTCGTCGCTGGCAAACCGGTTACCGCCACCAAACGTGTCATCCCCATCCACTTTGGAGCGGGCAAAGAAATCATCATCGCCGTTATCGTCGGCAAAATCTTCCGCCGACATATCGTCAGGCGCACCGATCAGACGCGCGTCATCCTGTGTCGCGTCCTCATAGGGCAGATCATCTGCAGCACTTGGCATCAAAGACTCCTCACTCGACGCAGCAAACATCGCCGCATCATCATCACTTGTGCCCTGATCCCATTCAGCTGGTTGGCTGCGCGGACGGCTCACCGGGCGGCTGATGGGCCGGCTGGTTGAACGCGGGCGCACAACTTTGGCCAGGTCATCGCGGTACGGGCTTTGCTCGTCAGGGTCGGCCGTCATGTCACGACCGACAACTTGCTTCAGCACGCGGTCCGCTTTTGTCGCTTTCGCAGCCGCTTTCAGATGCGCCATGGCAGAGCGGCGGCTCTTGCCATCGTCTTCGGTAAACTTGTTGTCCGTTTCTTGCAGCAAACGATCCTCAGCACCGGGAACGCTTCCGCCCAGATGGTTGCGTGCAAGGGCCTTGCGGCCGAATTCTTCGTCATTTGCCCAGCTGCGCGGCTCGGAAATGGCACGTGGCTCTGAAATCCGACGCTCTTCGGGCTGCACATGGCTGACCGCCCCCATTGCTTCGCGGATTTCACCTACGAGGTGGGCTTTTTCTTCCAATGCGCGGGCTTCTTCGGGATCTTCTTCAAGATCCTCGTCGCCCCAATCATCATCATCGTCCCAGGACTCGTCGCCCCAGGCGTTGTTGCCCCAGCCTGCCCCGGCAGCCTCTTCAGGCTCCTCGTCGCGAGCATGAACTGGCGCGGATGGCTTGGCGAGCAACAGATCTTCTGTCGGGTCCGGCAAGGACGGATCAAGCGTCGCTTTGCTCGGATTCACCTCGCCCGTGTCATCGGCGATTGCTTCGCTACGGCGGCGCAGCGGTTCGACATCCATGTCCAGATCAATCTTGCCCATCGCCTCTTCCGGGTCGGGCTTTCTCGTCAACATTTTGGAAAACAACTTCATTGCTCTGCCTCTTTAGAGATAGTCCGACGGTCCGTTGCCACGGAAGGTTCCGCGCAACAGTCCAAAAGGAAGAAGACGGCTCAGCAACGACCTGCGCTTCTTTTTCCCATGGATTTCATCGTGGTTGGGGTTCATGGCCGAACGACGCGCAGCTTCTTCTGCGGCGAGGGCCTGCTCTTCCTGGAAGACAGCGTCATCCAGCATTGCCAGTTCATCCAGCGTCTTTTTGCGCTGACGGGCCTGTTCCTGGGCCAGCTTTTGAAGGCGCTGTGCCTCTTTCTTTTCAGCAACTGACTTTTCTTCGTGGGCCTTAATGTCGGCTTCCACGGCCTTGTTTGTCTCTTGCACCAGACGCGAGATCGACAATTCGATCTGACGATCCATCTCGGCTTGCTGCATCGCAGCCGAACGGCGGCGCTCGGTGTCAACCAGCTCGATCCACTCGCGCGACGACTGAATGCGATCCGGTGGGAATACGCTCAGCGCTTTGTCGATTGCATGCAGGAACGCATCTTCGAACTGCGGGAAGTGGCCGGAAACCGGCTTATAGGGGTCCGGACGATCAGCCGCGATGGCGCTCACGCGCGCTTGGGAATCCGGCGGGGCTTCACCAGTCAGAACATGATAGAACGTTGCGCCCAATGAATAGAGATCGGACGACGCGTCCTGGTTCGACCCGGCGATATAGAATTCGTGTGGGGAATAGCCATCCTTGACGACGTGCAACGCCGAAAGCGCGCGGCTGGCGCGCGTGGCTTCTTCCTTGGCCGCACCAAAGTCGATCAGAACCGGGTTGCCCTTGCCATCGATCAGGATGTTGTCAGGGCTGATGTCGCGGTGCAGAACGTCGTTGGTGTGGATGTAATGAATCGCCTCAAGGACGCGCAGCAATATCTGCTTCACGTCCCGAGGGTGCAACTTCATCCGGGGGTCTTCAATCGTGTCGAGCAGATCACGACCACGAACGAAATCCAGCGCCATATAGGCGGTCTGGTTGTCCTCGAAAACCTGATGGATGCCCACAATGTGCGGGTGCTGCAGTTTTGACAAACGGCGGGCTTCGGCACCGAAGTGCTTCACAACCGCGTCGAATTCCGCCTGATGCTGCTTGGAGCGCGCCATGACTTTACCGTCATTGCGGCAGCACATCGAAGACGGGAAACATTCTTTGATAACGACAATCCGGTCCAGACTGTCACGGGCAAGGTACGTCATGCCGAAGCCGCCGGCGTTCAGGAATTTCTCGATCCTGAACTGGCCATGCAAAAGCTCCGTGCCGGGCTTTAACGCATCCGCAAAGCTCTCAGAGAGCTCCGGATCGTAATTTTGCTGCCCTGCGTCCATCATACACCCAAGTTGGTGTCGCAGTCTGTGTCAGGTGGTGCTGTGGATCCGGACCATTCCGAGACCTTCAAAGCAGTCACTTGGCTCTTGCGACAGAACGAGAGCTATCGGCAGAATTGGCCCATAATGTGGCGTGACTGGGCCTTTACGTATTCAATCCTGCGGCATTTTTCGCATTGTTAACAGATCGTAATCTATATCTTGGGGTCAGAAACCCACCAAACACTAATCAAGCCATATGGCGCGCGCTGGCCGTGAATCGGGTCGATAAAAGCCTAATCAAACTTCCGCGACATGGGTGCGAAAGATCGAAGCCGCGCGACCCCAGACGCCATCGGGGTCTTGGTCAAAGGCCAGCAGATGCGGCAGCAGTTGATCCGCGAAGTCATGCGAGCTTTCGCGCGGCAACATCGAAGGCAGATTATCAATTGCCATCACATCCAACACCGGATCGTCGCGCACCCGCGTGACCGGCGCCTGCCAGTCTGTGATATGATCATAGATCGGAACGGGCGAGTAATCGCTGCTCGGATCACAGGCGATATCGCCAATCGCGCGCAAAACCCGCGGCCCGTCTGCGTACTCGGGCCCGACAAAGACCGGCACACCCGGCATCGCCAGAATGCAATT
>CALLWO010000005.1 GCA_938016355.1 uncultured Boseongicola sp.
ACGCGTACACAGTCTTTCAGGATCGCGTCTTCTCTTTCTACCAGATTGTCCGGGGGAAGACCGCCGTCACTTTCTCCAATGGACATTGCGCCGCGTGTTGGATGAAAGCGCAAGCCAACTTCTCCAGCCGCCGCGATTGTATCGTCCAGCCGCGCGCCATTGGGGAATAAATACAAATGATCTGAGCTTGTGGTGCAGCCAGAAAGCGCCAGTTCTGCAAGTCCAAGTTTTGTTGAGATGAACATATCGTTGGGCGTGAATTGGGCCCAAATTGGATAAAGCGTCTGTAACCAACCGAACAGCAACGCATCCTGCCCACCAGGCACAGCTCGCGTCAGACTTTGGTACATGTGGTGATGCGTATTGACCAATCCCGGCGTCACAACACAGCCGGAGACATCTAACACCTCGCATTCGACGCCAGACAAAACGTTGCCTACTGCCGAAATCACGCCCGCCTCAATTCGAATGTCAGCGTTGCGCAGTTCTTCGCCGTCCATGGTTAAAACATGGTCAGCATTCTTCAATATTATGGGTTGCATTGAATCAAAGGTCCCTACCGCCCCCTTCGGACCTATGTGTCTAAGAGACGCCGGAAAGGGGCAAGAAGTTCGCGACTCTGAACACCTTGTACCACATGATCCGCACAGCGATCAAACGGAGGTTATTCTCTGAGTAGACGCAATGCTGCTCCGTGCAGTTCAGGGGTGGCTGCCGCCAAAGACGTCCCGCCCGGGTGCGCAGGGCTACCGTCCCATGAAGTAACCATGCCCCCAGCGGCCTCGATCACAGCAATTGGCGCATGAATATCAAAAGGATGCAGGCCAGCTTCAATCACCAAATCTATTTGACCCGCGGCAAGAAGTGCATAGGCGTAACAATCCGTACCGTAACGCGTCAACTTACACTTATTGGCGACCCGGGCAAAAGCCGCGCCCTGATCTCGCGTTCCAACTTCGGGAAATGTCGTAAAGATCGTCGCGTCGGATAATTCAGTCGTTTTGCGCACGCCCAACGACCTTTCGCCAGTTGGTCCAACGACATTTGCGCGTCCTGGCCCACCCGAAAATCGCTCACCGATATATGGTTGATCAACAATTCCAAGAATTGGCCCACTCGAATCCGAGAGCGCCACGAGAACACCCCAAGTAGGAGTGCCCGAAATGAACCCACGTGTTCCGTCGATTGGATCCAGAACCCAGGTAAGTCCTGTCGTTCCTTCGGTGTTCTGATGCTCTTCCCCCAGAATACCATCATGGGGGCGCCAGTCCGCCAATACGCGCCGCATGGCTGTTTCAGCAGCGCGGTCGGCGATTGTGACCGGATCAAATTCGGCCGCCTTGCTTTCAGCGTGCAAACCAGGTGAACGAAAATACTTCAAAGTCTCAACACGAGCAGCATCTGCCAGCGCGTCTGCTACTTGCCAAAATTCTGAATAGTCAGTGATATCATCGCGAGACAAACGAAAACCCCCACACCAAATTGGTATGGGGGTTTGCGTAGTCAGACCCGAAGTCCGGGTCAAGTATGCCGTCAGGCCACGTCGCTTAAGACACGTGCCAGTTCAAACAAACGGCGACGTTGAGTTTCAGGGATCGCATAATACGACCGCACCAATTCCAACGCTTCCTTATCCGCAAGTATATCGCCCGGCAAAGGCTCTGCGCCTTCAATGCCGTCTGCGCCACTATCCAACCCTTCGAAGAAAAAGCTAACAGGTACGCTTAGTGTTTCTGCGATGTCCCATAGCCGGGACGCGGATACGCGGTTCATTCCAGTTTCATATTTTTGGATCTGTTGAAATTTGATCCCAACATGCTCGGCAAGTTGTTGTTGGGTCATACCCACCATCCATCTACGATGGCGGACCCTCTTGCCGACATGAACATCTACTGGGTGCTTCATTTTCTAGCTCCCTTTTCTGCAACCACAACCAAACATGCGCTGGATTAATACAACTTTGATAGATGTCTTTTTGGTTAGGTGACCCGGCGTCATGTAAATTTGATCAAATCAAAGAGATATTGATTAATTATTGAGACTGATATTTCCTGACATTACAACGCTTTGGTTGCGTTTCGTCGAATTTTTTCGCGCATAACGTGCACGACTCAACCATAAGCTTTATTCCGCCGATTCGGAAGATATCGGCCTAAATGTCAATTAATGGGACTGGCGTTCTTAAAAATGAAAGCGATTCGAATTTGTTCTGCGAACGCAAATGTTCGATTGGACGACATTGCCAAACCGACACCCGGTCCAAATGAGATCCGACTAGAGGTTAACGCTGCGGCTCTCAATTTTGCCGACTTGCTCATTATCAACGGCACCTATCAGGACACGCCTGAATTCCCTTTGACGCCCGGGCTGGAAGTTGCTGGCATTGTCGATGCGATTGGCGAGCGAGTTTCCAATCGAAAGATCGGGGACCGTGTCGCGGTCCAAATTGGTTCCGGCGGACTGGCGGAATATGCGGTTGCCCCGGCGGATCGTGCGCTCGAATTGCCAGAGACAATGTCTGATGCAGTCGCCGCGGGCTTTCAAATCGCCTATGGGACTTCGCATTTGGCATTGTTGCGACGCGCCCGTTTGAAGGCACAAGAAACCGTGGTTGTTCTAGGAGCAGCAGGTGGTGTCGGGTTAACAGCGGTCGAAGTTGCAAAGGCAATTGGAGCACGCGTTATCGCTGTCGCCCGCGGAAGAGATCGACTGAAGGTCGCTAAATCGGCCGGCGCCGATATCGCAATTGACAGCATGGAATCTTCGGATTTACGAACAGATTTAATGGCGCATGGTCCAAGTCACGTTATCTATGATGCCGTGGGTGGCGCGGATGCGGATGCAGCCGCACGCGCTTTGGCACCCGAAGGCCGTCATCTTCTGATCGGGTTCGCAAGCGGGCACCTTCCTACTCTCAAACCAAACCACATGATGGTCAAAAACGTCGAGTGCATTGGCGTTAATTGGGGCGCGTATCTAAAATTCAATCCAAGCGCTGCCCTTGCGAGCCTCCAAGAGCTTTTGGCGTGGCATGCAAATGGCCGCATTCGTCCGCACATCGGGCATACATTTCGTCTTGATCAGACGGCCGAAGCGCTCGAATTACTAAAAAGCCGAGGCTCCACTGGAAAAATTGTGATTATCCCGTAAGCGCTAGCTTCGGACCGGCATACGATCGACGCACGAGATCGGCCAGGTGATCTTTGACGGGGCTGTTCGGCACTTTGGCAACGTACATGTTGATGAGTTTATCGCCGACATGGGGCAAAGCACCTCCGTGTGGAATTTCTTCCAATTGCGGCGCGGCTGTCCCTTGAATTTGAGCAAATACTGCAAGGTCCGCCGCAACAGTTGCTTCGACGGTTCGCGTTGATTCTGAATCGACCGCCATTACCCATGCCACCCCCGCATGGTCCAGTGAGTCCATTGTAGATCTACGAAACTGACAATGCGGTTCTGATGCCAATGGGAGCGGGCTGCGTTGCCAAGCCGTGCCGCCAGGCGCGCCGTACCAAATCATTGGCTTCTCGCTAAGCGTTTCTCCGCCAGCGTCCAAGTGATCTTCAGTCGTCAGAATGATGTCGCATTTGCCTTCTGCGAACAGTTCTTTCAACTGCAACGTCCAAGACGAAAGCAATTGCACCTTCATGCGGGGAAACTCGGCATTGAACATCTGCAAGACTTTGGGCACCGAGGGGTAGATTATGTCATGGGGCACGCCAAGCACGAGCGTTCCTTCAAATTCCTGATCCATCATCCGACCAAAGATTTCGTCGTTCAACGCGATCATTCTGCGCCCATGGCTCAAGAGCCTTTCGCCTGAAGGTGTAAGCGCAATGGACCGCTTCGAGCGATCAAGAAGGTTAAGGCCGAGGGACTCCTCAAGCCGCTTGAGCTGCATCGAAACTGCAGATTGCGTCAAGTTGAGGAGGCCCGCCGCCTTCGTCACGCCACCAAGATCGGCGACCGCCACGAACGATCGAAGCGCAGTCATGTCGAGATTTCTTGGCATATCACAATCCTTGATAGTTGGCGTCAAAAACATTCACTTTCAGAAAGTAATCTGATCTGGCAAATACATCAAGCACACTGATGTCAAAGGCCGAACACATAACCATACGGAAAGGATTAGCCATGACAAGCTTCGTCACGCGCCTCGCGCATCACCTACCCTCCCACCGCCGCCCATCCGTACTGGCATATGTGATAGCTATCTTTGAAACTGCGCGATCAAGACGCGTTCTAAAACGGTTGGAATCGCGGATGCTTGAAGATATCGGAGTCAGTCAGCAGGACGCGAAAATGGAATCCACACGCTCAATTTGGGACGTTCCGTCGCACTGGACCAAATAAAACCCTAAAAACCCAAGCAAAAGACTCATGTTTGGTGTCCCGGAGCTTGAAAAACCGGCCATTCATGCCAATATTTGGCCGTAAGTGGCCGGTATAGTCCGTCCATCAAGAGTCATTTTTTAGGAGAGCACTTCTATGGCACAATATCAGACCGTCAACACCGGCGCTGGTGTCCGCACGGCCGAGATAGATGCGGGTCTTCGCGCCCATATGAACAAAGTCTACGGCACGATGTCCATTGGTATGGTCATCACGGCGATGGCCGCGTGGGCCGTTGCAGGCCTTGCTGTCACGTCCGATCCGACTGTTACCGGCATGGCGATCCGTGAAGGCGAATACCTGAGTTCCTTTGGTGCGTTGCTTTACACATCTCCCCTTAAATGGGTGGTGATGTTTGCGCCGCTTGCCTTCGTATTCTTTGGCTTCGGAGCTCTGATGAGTAAGGGGTCCGCCGCCGCTGTTCAGCTGGGCTTCTTCGCTTTTGCGGGCCTCATGGGACTTTCGATCAGCTCGATCTTCCTTGTGTTCACAGGGTTCTCGATCGTTCAAACGTTCCTGATCACTGCGATTGCATTCGCTGGTCTTTCGCTTTGGGGCTACACCACAAAGAAAGACATCTCAGGATGGGGCTCGTTCCTTATCATGGGCGTGATTGGCCTTATCGTGGCGTCGATCGTGAATATCTTCTTGGGTTCGCCTGCGATCATGTTTGCAATTTCAGCGCTTGGCGTCCTGATTTTTGCGGGCCTTACGGCTTACGACACCCAAAAGATCAAGACGACCTACTTGGCACATGCGCATGCAGGCGATCAGGAGTGGCTAGACAAGTCGGCATATTCCGGCGCGTTGAACCTTTACCTCGACTTCATCAACCTGTTCATGTTCCTGCTGCAATTCTTGGGCAACCGTGAATAACAGCGAGCGATAATCGTTACCAAAAGGGCCGGTCAAAATGACCGGCCCTTTTTTAATGAAACATCGCTGTCGAAGCCCACACAACCCCAGACGTTAAATATGGCCCCTAGGCGACGGCTGACTTGTCTTCAGCCGCATCCGCAAGCGCTTCAGCCCTGGCTGCAAGCTCGGCAAGCGTCTGAGTAACTTCGTCTGGGATCACCGCAACTTCGACACGTTGTGGTTCCGGCTGAGGGCGGCTTTGCAATTCTTCAATCCACGCCGCCTGCTGAGCGACCTTATCCTCGAGCGACTTCAACTGGTCATCTGTGCCTGCTGCTTTGTCCGCAAGCATCAGCCCAGCCATCAACAGCATACGTGCCTCCGGCAAGCGGCCGATCTGATCCATCAACGTGGTCGCCTCATTGTCAAGCAGCTGCGCAGCGGATTGCAGAAAGTGCTCTTCGCCTTCTTGGCATGCCACAGTAAAAGGGCGACCGCCGATAGAGATTTGAACTTCGGGCATCTCAGGCCTCCTTCAAAGCAGGTTCTAGGGTCGCAAGGATGTCGTCGATTTCAGCGCGATCCGACGCTTGGGCTGCGCGCAAAGCCTCCAACTCGCTCATCATTGATGAATTGACCAAATGTGGTTCAGCAAGTCCTTGAGAATTTGCATCACGCAAAGTTTGATTTGAGGCTCTTAGCTCAGAGTTCACAGACCGCATGCGCCCAAGCTCGCCGTCGCGGGTTTCAACGGCAGCACGCAACCGAGCCACTTCGCTCTCTAATTTAGCCAGTGTAGTTTCCTGCTTTTCCTTAATCGCGCGCACTCGCTCTTCCAATTGCGCATTCGCAACGCGTTCCGCTTCCAACTCTGAAGCGAGATCCGCATCTCCCCCGTCATTCCCACTGCCGCCACCAAATGAAAGACGATCCATTGCCTGGCCTGCGCGATCAAGCGCGGCGGTGATCCGGCGTTCAAGTTCCGCGATATCATTCATTTTGGTATTCGCTCCCTCAGTCAGTTTTTGCAGGTATGGCCAAGATCGAATCGCATGGGCCTGCGCGTTATCGCAAGACTATCAGTGCAAAGGATGGGTTTTCACCCCCTTTCGAGCATGGATTGGCACAGACGCGCTTGAACTCGCCACCGCGCCTGCTATCAGACGCACAGGCGTCAATCCGAGCAGCAGGGGGACACGGACCTTGGACATCGCGACCTTGAAAGACCTTCACCCAGATCATTTCGCGAAAGCAAATGCAATTCGCACACTTGCAATGGATGCGGTGCAGGCCGCTAACTCAGGACATCCAGGCATGCCGATGGGCATGGCAGACGTCGCAACGGTGCTTTTTGAAAAACACCTGAAGTTTGACGCCGCCGCGCCTGATTGGCCGGACCGGGATCGTTTCATTCTATCGGCGGGTCACGGCTCGATGCTGATATACGCCTTGCTGCATTTGACCGGCTACGAGGACATGACTCTCGATCAGATCAAGAACTTCCGGCAATTGGGCGCCATAACCGCCGGCCACCCAGAATACGGACATGCCAAGGGGATCGAAACCACTACGGGGCCACTCGGTCAGGGCATATCCAATGCGGTCGGTTTCGCGATGGCCGAGGAAAGCCTCCGGGCGCGCTACGGCAAAAAAGTCTGTGACCACTACACCTACGTGATTGCAGGTGACGGTTGCTTGATGGAAGGCGTAAGCCACGAAGCCATCGGCCTCGCGGGAATGCAGAAACTCGGCAAACTTATTGTGCTCTGGGATGACAACAGCATCTCAATCGATGGTGACGTTGGCCTTTCTGACATCACAGACCAAAAGAAACGCTTTCAGGCAGCAGGCTGGCATGTCGTCGAATGCGACGGTCACGACCCTGAAGATATTGATCGTGCCCTCGAAGCGGCAAAATCAACTAAGAAACCTTCGATGGTCGCGTGCAGAACTCACATTGGTTTTGGCTCTCCCAAACAAGACACCGCGAAAGCGCACGGGTCACCATTGGGCGACGAAGGAATTCAGGCCACCAAAGACGCTTACGGCTGGGCCTATGGGCCATTTGAAATTCCAGAGAACCTCTTGAACGATTGGCGCGCAATTGGGCGACAAGGCGCGGCCGCGCGCGCAGAATGGGAAGAACGCTTTCAAAGCTTCTCCTCTCAGCGTCAAGCTGAGCTCGAGCGCATTTGGACACGGACACCGCCAAAGAAACTTGCAGGCACAATTCGGGCTCTGAAAAAGCAAATCTCCGAAACGCAGCCAAAAGTCGCGACGCGCAAATCGTCGGAAATGGTCCTCGAAGTCGTTAATCCTGTGATGCCAGAGAACATCGGCGGTTCAGCTGACCTCACCGGGTCAAACAATACGCTGACTCCTGACCTTGGCATTTTCGATCCGCAGAATCGCAAAGGTCGCTACGTCCATTATGGCATTCGTGAACATGGAATGGCGGCAGCTATGAACGGCATGGTCCTACATGGCGGCGTCCGCCCATATGGCGGCACATTCATGTGCTTCACCGATTATGCGCGTGGCGCAATGCGTCTAAGCGCGCTCATGGGCGTACCAACGACCTACGTGATGACGCACGACTCCATCGGCCTTGGCGAAGACGGTCCGACGCACCAGCCGGTCGAACATTTGGCGATGTCGCGTGCAACACCGAACATGAATGTGTTCCGCCCGGCGGACACGGTCGAAACCGCCGAAGCTTGGGAAATCGCATTGACCTCACAGAAGACACCAAGCGTTCTGTCTCTCACTCGCCAGGGCCTCCCAACTGTGCGGACCGAGCACAAAATGAAGAACCTGACCGCACAAGGCGCTTACGTGCTCGCAGATGCAACGGATAAGCGGAAAGCGATCTTGATGGCCACAGGCTCGGAGGTGGAGATCGCTCTCGCAGCGCGCGAAATTCTCGAGGCTGAAGGCATAGGCACACGCGTCGTCTCGATGCCTTGCTGGGAACTCTTCGAAGCTCAAGACGAGACCTATCGTCGTAAAGTCTTACCTGCGGGGCCGGTACGCGTCGCAATCGAAGCCGGCGTAGGGTTTGGCTGGGACAAATGGCTCTTTGGCGAGCGCGGCAAGCGCGACAAGGGCGCATTTGTGGGTATGGACGGCTTTGGCGCATCTGCGCCTGCACCCGAGCTTTATGCTTACTTCGGCATCCGCGCCGAAGCCGTGGTCGAAAAAGTTAAAGACATGCTTTGAAACATTGGCCCTGCCGGATAGCTCACGGCAGGGTCACCTTTAAAATTGCCAGATCATTGTCGCCGTTGTGTGTCCATACCGGCGTGAAGAAGCTGTTACCCTGCCAGAGACTTTGACCTCCAAATGCAAGATTTCTGGAGCCCAATAATTCATTCACGTCTGCAATAAGTTGGCACCCTCCACCGCCTGATGGTGTGCGCCAAATTTTGCTGTGATCGTTGTTGTTGGACACGAAAAAAATGTGCCGACCATCCCGGGAAACGGTCATGTTGAACAACTGCCACCAATTTTTGCCGCACGTATTGCCACCGCGCAGTACTTTGTTCTGGCCGGTATGAACGGGTACCACACGTTTGGATTTAGACAGCAAAACAAGAATGACATCCGGGTTAGATGTCCGTGCGATCATCCCAACTTCATCCTTTGGGTCCACCCCACCAAACACTTCTGATGTTACCCCGGTTTGAAAGTCATAATGTAAAAATGATTGTGCCGCATCGGAACTATTGCCGAGGTAGTATACGTCACCATCATTGGCGACATGGAACACATACGCCACTCGTTGGGATCGGCCTATTTCGGACATCTTGCCCGTTCTAAGGTTGTACTTGAGCAACTGGCCGCGATCATGGGTCATCAAATAGAGAAGATCGGGAAGATTTGGCGTCAGCCCTAGCCCCTTGATCCCCTGCCCTTCAACAGTAACGCCCGTACCCGGCACGACCGAGCCGTCGCGCCTCATCGTAAACTTACCTCGCGCAGAGACGTCCGTGATGACGTCGGCATTGGGATCCAAGCTGTAGATCCGCCCACCGCGGTCGCGCTCCGGCTTTGAAGACGGCATAGTGGCGAAATACAACATCCCGTCGCTATGTTGTTTAAGGAAGGAGTGTACTTTGTATTGACCTTCGTCCTCTTCCCAATTCCCAGCTTGTTTCGAAACGGATCTCAGATCGCCTAAAACGCGAAATCTGTCTGCTTCTGGATCCAAAGCGAAAATTGCGACGTTTCCGGCGCGCTCTTTGTGATCAGAGACGGCAACATAAAGCGTTCCGTCGTTCGATTGCCCCAGACCCGACCAAACAGAATGGTGGGTAAAATCCGGCAATAAAAGATCAGTTCTTGTTGTCCCATCTACCGTGAAGTGGATGAGCTTAGTCTCGACTTGAGCCACCGACGGCGCGCCGTGCAAGATGCCGACGAGCACTGCCATGGCCAAATACAACAGCTTTGCGCAATTTGACACTTGCCACTCCCTTGAGTTTTACGAGACTACGAGCAGTCCAACGTATAAACAGCCGCATCGTCCGACCTCAACGGCTGCGGATTGACCAAGCAACCGGTCCGCGCCCGAATTACACCGGTAAGCGACGCAACGGGTGCCGCACCTTCCGAGACCACGTATACATTGTCGTTCAGGTCCACCTGTCGCATGAAATACGTGCGGCTTTCGACCGTGACCTCAAGATTTGCTTCTGCCTCCCGCAAACGCGTTCCGCCTGCATTCAGAGCGTTAGCAGGCGTCGCTTCCCCGTTCATGGAAAACGCATAGACGGGCAACGGAGCAAGACCCGCCATTTCAAATTCTGTTCTGGTCGATTGCGGGTCAGTCACACCGCCCCCACCGGCTCCAACCGTGCCTAGCCCGACGCCTTGCGGCTGCGCGCATGCTGCAAGTCCGCTCAAAACGCCCAAAAGTAATACAGCCTTTTTCATCACCCAAAATTCCTTTGCATCTTCAATGATCTGCGGACAAACGTCGCATATGGATGGCTGGAAAGTCGATACCCGGACGTAGACTGACCTGCATTGGCGCAAGAGTGCGAAACCCACAAGCCACATAAAACGCTTGTGCGGTAAGCGTTGAGAAACACTCCAGCTGAGCCACCCCAGATGTTTCAGAATCTAGAACAATGCGATCCATCAACAATCGACCGATCCCGAGCCGTGTCAGCCTGTGATCCGTCACAATATGACGGACATGGCCGATATCCGGCTCATTTGCAAACCCCGGAGGGGCCGATGGCGTCCAACCTCCGGCCCCGACAATGGCACCGTTTTCGCTCTCCACGACGAAATACGTCCCCGAAGACATCAAGCGGGGATTGGCCCGACTAATCAGCGGAATTGCTGTCACCAACAGAGATGGCGGATAGTCACGCTTTAATAACACCGGATATGAGCGGCTTAGCAGGGCGTCGACTGCCATCATATCTGACGGTGTCGAGACGCGAACATTGAACACTATGCCCATAATCAAGCCCTCCCGTATCCAGCACAGAATCCGTCGCTGAAACAACAAAGGCCGCGCTCGATTGCGCGGCCTGTCTGAAAACTTTAAGAAGTGGGCGATCGCTTACTTGATCTTACCTTCTTTGTATTCGACATGCTTACGCACAACCGGATCATACTTACGCACAACCATTTTCTCGGTCATTGTACGCGCGTTTTTCTTGGTCACATAAAAGTGCCCTGTGTCCGCTGTCGAGTTCAGACGAATTTTGATGGTCGTTGGTTTCGCCATGGGTCGTCTCCTGATTGGTCACACCGCACATTGGCGCGCCAGTAAATCCTTGAAGTCCGCCTTTTAGTCAGCGTCCTTTCAGAGTCAACCACTTTTGTCGTTTTGCCGTCGAACTCTGGTTGTTCAAATCCGCAAAATCGTGAGAGATTGCAAAAAGAAAAGGGCCCGGATGGATCAAACGATATTCTCCGTTTTCGCGACGATCGCGCTGATCCAGTTTTTGGGCTGGCTCTCGCCCGGCCCCAATCTGGTCGCGATATCCAGCGCGTCCATGTCAGCGGGCCGCAAAACAGGAATTGCCACCGCATTGGGGATAGCAGCAGGTGTTACATGCTGGGCGACGCTTGCCGTTGGCGGCATTGCGCTTTTGTTTCAGACTGTCCCCGCCCTCTTTGTCGCGTTGAAGTTTTCCGGAGCGCTGTTTTTGTGCTGGATGGGGTATCAATCCCTCTCGGCAGCGATGCGTCTGCCGCAGGGACAAATGGCGATAACCGACACGCCACCCGAGCTTGGCCGCGCGTTTCGAAACGGGTTTCTTGTCTTGATGACAAACCCCAAGGCACCGATTTTTTTCGGCGCGATCCTGACATCGTTCTTGCCCGTGGATGCGCCAAACTGGGTATTTGGCGGTATCGTCCTGGAGTTCTTGCTGCTAAGCGCCCTCCTAAATTCTATCACAGCCATAGTGTTTTCCACAAAGCCCGTGATGAACTGGTTCGCAAGCCATCAGCGCCATTTAAGGATCTTCTTTGGCCTTATTTACTTAGCCCTTGGACTGTGGGTCCTTAAAGACCTTTGGGTTCCAGCGTAGAGGCAATTTGCGCGGACAGCCTGTAAGCCGGATTTTGTGCCCCTCTGTTGCCAAAGGTTCGATGACCATTCCTCTTCTTGTCGTCATTGCTGACGACCTTTAGCTGCCAACCCGGGTCTCTCGGGCTGAAACGACCCTGTCGGCGGTATCCTTTGCAGGACCAGACCGTCGCGAGACCCCTATTTGGCATTGCTCCTGGTGGGGCTTGCCGTGCCGGTCCGGTTGCCCGTCCCGCGGTGGGCTCTTACCCCACCGTTTCACCTTGACCCTGCACGCAGGGCAGTCTGTTCTCTGTGGCGCTTTCCCTCGGGTTGCCCCGGCCGGGCGTTACCCGGCACCTTTGTCTCATGGAGTCCGGACTTTCCTCCCCAACCCATTCAAAAGAACAGATCAAAGCGATCATCCAGCCATCCGCGCGAGCCATGCGATACAGCGCCAATTGCTTCCGCGTCAATCCAGAGGTTCAAATTTATGGAGTGCTGGCCAAGTGAATAGATGCCGCGCAACAGACAGCCTAGGTCAGTGAACTGAGCGGTCGAGACGGAATACGCCGCCCAAAGCGCTCGGTCACATCCGCCGGATATTGGCGTGCAAGCCCCGCCATCAGCGCACGGTCGGCCACATCAATTGGGCCGGTTGCCGTTGGGCGGAACCGCTGGCGAAACGCCTCAAGGACCAGATTTTCGCCCAAATCGATGGGATAGCCGAACGTCGCCGCGTTTCGCAAAAAATCGCCCTCCAGCGATGGATCCGGCCAGACAGAAAGCCCCTTTGATGCAAGCCGTTGCCAATCGAACAGCCGACCTGGATCGCATTTGCGATCCGGCGCGAAATCTGAATGCGCGATAACCGACTTGGATGGCAGATGATGGCGTGCCAGAATGTCTGCTAACAACACTTCCAATGCGTCCATCAATTCTTCGGTGAAAAACGACTCGCCGTCATTGTCGAGTTCAATCCCGATGGATCTTGAGTTGATGTCTGCATGCCCAGCCCAACGCCCCTGCCCTGCATGCCAAGCGCGGTTTTCTTCAGCCACCAGCCGATGAACACGCCCGACCTTCGTAATCAAATAATGCGCGGACACCTCGCAAGCGGCATCGCAAAGCCGCTCAAGTGCAGCATTAGCGCTCTCCATCGCTGTGTAGTGCAAAACAACAAGAGACGGGCTTTGACCATCGGCCCTATCCCCGAAATTCGGCGAGGGGGATTCGATGATCTCCATCGCGCTATCCACCTCGCGCTGTACGGAATGGCGTCGGATCCCAATAACAGGCGAATCCATCTCCGTCGGGGTCCATGCCTTTGCGGTCCCTCTCCGGGCCGCCGTTGGCGAGAAAGGCTTCTTGCGCCTGGTCGTTGGAACCGTAGCTGGAACAAACCCGATTGAACCGATCGACGTTCGTGCGGCCAGAACGACGATGCATCTGCGTTCCGAGCGGGTGGCTCGTCGACAATGCAAAGGCAACGATGTTTGGCCGGCCATTGCTGGAGCGCTGAGGCACTGCAGTCGGCGCAATCACCTGATACTGAGAGCGATTGCGCTCAAGCCGTTCTGCATCGCTTTCAATGCTTTCCCGATTGGCCACGGCATCGAAATTTTGTTCATCTGAAATATCAGGGTTGCTTGCCGCGATGCCGGGAGCTGCCGCAGGCGCGGTTGCAATTGCCGTAGTCTGAACCGGCGCCGATCCGCCAGTAGCCTCGACGACAACAGGTGCCGACGTTTGGACCGGTGCAGTGCCGCCAATCGGTCGGTCGACTCTCAGCGCGGTCATCGTTTCCGCCGCAATCGTTTGCCCTTCTGGCGTCACTGATTGCCGGCGCATCGCTTGCAACTCTGCATCACGCCGAGCGCGCTCCGTAGAATAGGCGTCATATTCGCTAAATCCGACGCCAGCATTCGGATTGCTGTCAGGCACTTGCGGCGACGCACATGCGGACAAGACAATGAGCGCCAAAGGCGCCGTATATCGGGTGTTCATAACTCTGCTCTGCCTTTAGCCATTTTCAGCTTTTGGAGCAGTTTACCACCATTTTGACGGCTTGGAAACAAAACCAGCTCGATCTTCGAGAGCTTGGGCGACATTCATCAATCCGCCTTCTTCCCAAGGCTTCCCGATCAGTTGAAGACCCATAGGCAAACCCTGGCTGTCCAGACCCGCCGGAACCGCAATGCCCGGTAGGCCGGCAAGGTTAACAGTCACGGTAAACACATCGTTGAGATACATTTGAACCGGATCATCGAACTCTTGCCCCAATGCAAATGCCGAGGACGGCGTCGCAGGCGTCAGGATCGCATCAACGCCGGCGGCGAAAACGTCCTCGAAGTCTTTCTTGATCAGTGCACGGACCTTGCGCGCGCGATTGTAATATGCGTCGTAGAAACCGGCCGACAAAACATATGTTCCGATCATGACGCGGCGTTTTACTTCGTCGCCAAAGCCCTCAGCCCGCGTTTTTTCGTACATCTCAGTAATGCCGTCGCCCTGTGCCAGCGAGGCCCGGTGACCATATCGAACCCCGTCATACCGCGCGAGGTTGGAAGAGGCTTCAGCGGGGGCAATTACATAGTAGGCTGGCAGTGCATACTTTGTATGCGGCAACGAAATATCGACAATTTTTGCGCCAGCATCTTCAAGCATCGCTCGCCCGTTGGCCCAAAGCGTCTCAATCTCCTCGGGCATACCGTCCATCCGGTATTCTTTTGGAATCCCAATAGTTTGCCCTTTGATGTCGCCGGTCAGCATTGCTTCAAAATTTGGCACCGCAAGTTCTGCAGATGTGCTGTCTTTCGGATCATGGCCAGCCATTGCTTCCAGCATGATCGCGCAGTCACGCACCGATTTTCCCATCGGGCCCGCCTGATCAAGCGAAGACGCAAATGCGACCACACCCCATCGGCTCACACGGCCATACGTCGGCTTAAGGCCTGTGATTCCAACGAATGCCGCGGGCTGACGGATTGATCCGCCGGTATCAGTACCCGTCGCCGCAAGACACAGATCAGCGGCTACAGCCGAAGCGGACCCACCAGAAGACCCGCCCGGTGTCAGCGGCGTGTCATCGTTTCCGCGCCGCCATGGGTTCACGACATTGCCGTAAACGGACGTCTCGTTGGACGACCCCATGGCAAACTCGTCCATGTTCAATTTGCCGATCATCACCGCCCCTGCATCAAACAGCTGGGTTGTGACGGTGGATTCATACTCGGGCTTGAAGCCTTCAAGAATACCGCTGGCGGCCTGGCTTGCGACGCCCTTGGTGCAGAACAAATCCTTAATCCCAAGTGGAATGCCGCACATCGAGGGTGCGTCCCCGGAAGCCATCCGCGCGTCGGCGGATTTCGCCTGTTCTAATGCTATTTCCGGCGTCGGATGGACGACAGCGTTCAATTCCTTCGCGGCGTCGGCCGCCGAAAGGCAGGCCTCAGTCAATTCAACGGACGTTATGTCACCCGCGCGCAGTTTGTCGCGCGCATCCGCAATCGTCAGAGCATTCAGTTCTGTCATTTGTCTTACTCAACCACTTTGGGGACTGCGAAAAACCCTTCGCGCGCGTCAGGGGCATTTGCGAGTACTTTGTCCTGCTGGCCACCATCTGAAACAACATCTTCACGCCGCTTCAGACGCATCGGCGTCACCGACGTCATCGGCTCAACACCCTCAACATCGACTTCATTCAACTGCTCGACAAAGCCAAGAATTCGGTTGAAATCCTGCGCCAGTGCAGGAAGCTCCGCATCCTCAACCTTAATTCGGGCAAGCTTGGCCACGCGGCGCGCCGTTTCTGTATCGATGGACATCGTATTCTCCGTCTAGCGTCGAATGCAGCGTTTAGCGCCTGCCGCGTCGGGTCGCAAGAAGGTGGCGGTATACATGATCGGTTCGGTTGCCTAGAAAAGGGTTAAGGCCGTCGAGCAGCGACCCTCACGAACCGATTGCGATGATAGTTCAGTCGGGCAAATGGAATGAGAATTCGGACGAAAATCGCGAAATGACCGCCGCCTTTGCTATATTTCCGATCGCCATCGTTTTCTTTATTGGCTGGCTCGCAAAGATCACCGGTCTTTTGAAAGCGGAGCATTGGTCCGGGATCGAAGCTCTAAGCTTTCGGTTGCTCATCCCTGTTCTGCTCGTTGTGACCATTGGCACAGCCGAACTCGATCCAACCAAAATTGGCCCACTGGCGCTTGCTATGGTTGCGGTGGTGGTCATCGCGAGCGTGATGTCCCTTGCACTGCGACTGATCTTTTCACGAGACAACCTAAGCGACGCCTCACTCTCAACTCTCTTTCAGACCACTACACGTTGGAACGCCTTCGTGTCTTTGGGCGCGGCGGAGCTGTTGGCAGGTCCTGAGGTGCTCTTGTTTATCGCGGTTTCCATGGCGGTACTCATCCCGATCATCAACATCGGCAACGTCGTCGTCTTGGCTTGGCTTTGTGCGGGATCGGCAACGCTCTCTGGAATATTCAAGGCGATTGTAAAGAACCCACTCGTTATTGGATCAGTCCTCGGGTTGGCACTAAACTTCGCGGCCTTTGAATTGCCGGAAACTGCCATACGCTCACTTGAGATAATCGGGCGCGCCGCCCTTGGCATCGGACTCCTTGTCGTTGGAGCCGGGATCAGTTTCAAGCGATTGAGTGCACCGAATGCGCCGACACTTGTCGGAGCGCTGCTGCGACCGGCAATTCTCCCGTTTGTGTTCATTGCGATCAGCAACATTCTTTCGCTTCCACCCGAACAAGTGCTGGCAGGGATACTGGTGACCGCGGTCCCGGCCGCGTCTAACGGATACGTTGTCGCGAAAGCCATGGGTGGTGACGC
>CALLWO010000006.1 GCA_938016355.1 uncultured Boseongicola sp.
CGCTTTGTTCCTCAAAAGGTTTGTCACCAACACGCCGCGATACATCCATTTTGATATCTTCGGCTGGACCCCATCCTCGGAACCTGGACGCCCCAAAGGCGGCGTTGGCCAAGGCATCCGCGCCATCCACGCAGCCTTGCCCGACCTGTTATGACCGATCGCCGCTTTCTGGCCAGTAACGGGCAGGTCGCAGATGCGACCCTCAAAGGCCGCGTTCAAGCTAATCAATTCGTGACACCAACTCCGGGCGTAATCGCGACCCACGCAACCTGGCTGCACAGCGAACCCGACGGCGATGTCGACCGCCAGCTTCTTTGGGGCGACGCAGTCGCCATCATCGAAACCCGTGGCAACTGGACGTTCATCCGCGCCGAAAAAGACGGCTATGTCGGATGGGTGGAGACCGTTGGGATTGGCCCGGCGACAGAACCAACGCACCGCGTGTCTGTGCGTACGACATGGGCGTATCACGTTCCAAACTTCAAAGTTTCCCCGACTTTACCGCTACATTTCGGGTCGCGACTTGTGGTCGAGACCCTCGGCGAGGATTGGTCGAAAATCGCCGTGCCCCATGGTCATTTCTATCTTCCGACCCGGCAACTTTCACCCATCAACGCACCGCTTGATCTGGTCGAAAGCGCGCGCCTCTTCCTCGGAACACCCTATGTTTGGGCCGGGAATTCCGGGTTCGGCATCGACTGTTCTGGCTTGGTGCAGGCGGCGTTTCATGCCGCCAACCGAACCTGCCCGCCCGACAGCGATTTGCAGGAAAAGATGGCCGGAACGCATATCGATGATGCGCAAGATCTCACACCCGGTGACCTCATCTTTTGGAAACGACACGTCGCTCTGGTAAGCGGACCCGGTCAGTTGATCCATGCAAACGCCCATCACATGACGACCATTGAAGAGCCGGTTCAATCCGCAATCGCGCGCATCGCCCAAAGCGATACCGGCCCTGCAACATCAATGCTGCGCCCCACCTGAAAGACTCCAAAAAGTTGCGTTTGTTAGTCGATCGCCCGGATCAGCTTGCGCTCAAGCACACGCAACACGGTTTTCAACTCGTGCCCGCGCTTAAGAATCTGCCCGTCCATCCCGATGACCGAATACATCCCTTGCCGCCCGCGCAATTTCGGGCGTTTTTCGATCCGGTACATCGGGTGCTCCGCCGTACGCCGAAAAACCGAGAAAATGGCGACGTCGCGCAGGAATGACATCCCATAATCACGCCACTCACCGGCCGCAACCATTCGACCGTAAAGTCCTAGAATCACTGACAGTTCTTTGCGATCAAAGGCCACTTGATCGTCCTGGCCCGGCTTTCCTGGAAAGGGTGTCGTGTTTTGCACGTTCATGGGCCAAGCCTGCCCTTGGTGGCCGCGCAAATCAAGCCTCGCCGCATCTTCGCCACAAAATTACCTTTGGGCTGGCCCAGATGGCTCCTGATCCTGCCCAAGTTGGTCGTCACTAAGAACCTGTAGCGAAAAGACGCTATCCCCGGTGTCGCGGATTAACAGCCCCCACCCAGCCTGCGGCGCCGGGGACCCATTACAGCGAAAACCCAGGCCATTTATGGTGCTGGGTTTTTTCTTGTCGCCCGCGCTTCGGTTGCACCTGCCGTTCTTATGGCTAGGGTTTGCCTGACATTTCTAAAAAGGGCAGGTCATGAGCGACACGACAATGATTGGCGTCATCGGGGGCAGCGGCATCTATGATATCGACGGGCTGGAAAACGCAAAGTGGGTTGACGTCAAAAGCCCGTGGGGCACGCCTTCTGATCAGGTTTTGACTGGCACGCTCGAGGGTGTGGCGATGGCGTTCCTGCCGCGTCACGGCCGTGGCCACGTGCATTCACCGACAACCGTGCCGTACCGCGCCAACATTGATGCATTGAAACGCCTTGGCGTGACCGATGTCATAAGCGTTTCCGCCTGTGGGTCTTTTCGTGAGGAAATGGCACCGGGTGATTTTGTGGTCGTCGATCAGTTCATCGACCGGACATTCGCGCGCGAAAAGTCGTTCTTTGGAACTGGCTGCGTGGCCCATGTGAGCGTGGCGCATCCAACCTGTCCCCGCCTATCCGATGCTTGCGAGACAGCCGCGCGTGACGCCGGTGTCACCGTGCACCGGGGCGGCACTTACCTCGCGATGGAAGGGCCGCAATTTTCGACGCTGGCAGAATCCAAACTGTACCGGGAGGTGTGGGGCTGTGACGTGATCGGCATGACCAATATGCCCGAGGCCAAACTCGCCCGCGAGGCCGAACTTTGCTATGCAAGCGTCGCGATGATCACCGACTATGACAGTTGGCACCCCGATCACGGAGAGGTCGATGTCACCCAAATCATCGCAACCCTCATGGGCAATGCCGACAAAGGGCGCGCCATGGTCGCTAAACTGCCGAACCTTCTTGGCCAGAACCGCGAGGCCTGTCCACACGGATGCGACCGGGCGTTGGAGTTTGCAATCCTGACGGCGCCGGATGCGCGCGACCCGGAATTGGTCTCAAAACTAGACGCGGTGGCCGGGCGGATGCTGAACGCTTAACAGACGCCTGCCGCGTCCGCGGCCTCAAGCGCGATCAGGCGGTCAAAATCACCCTCAGACATTTCACCCATCACCATGGTGCGCCCGACAACCATCGCGGGCGTGCCATAGATACCCAGCGTCCGCGCCGCCGCTCGGGACCGGCTCAAACGGCTGCGTACCACGCCGCTATCCATGTCAAAAAGAAATGACCCGACCGAAAGGCCCGCCTTTGCGGCCACATCACGCAGGAACCCCATTGTGGGGCGAAAATTCGACTGCAAAAGCGTCGACTGAAACGCCTCGTAACCACCCTGCATATCCGCCGCGATGGCCGCACGCGCCGCGATTTCCGACGACGGGCTGATCAGCGGCAATTCGTGCCAAGTCAGACTGATGTCGTTGCCGGCGGCTGCACGTTCGGCAATTTTTGGCGTGAACGTCCGGCAATAGGGGCAGAAGAAATCCGAAAAGACCGCGACAGGCACACCATCGGTGTTGCCCTCGAACAATGTCCGGCAAAGCCGTTCCGGCGCGAGCGGCTGAACCTGATCTGTCTCTGCATCGACGCCAATGAATGCGGCACCAGCCACACCTGCGGATGGACGGCTCAGGCCGGTAAACGAAAGCTGACGCCACCCCGGAAGCCCGTCGATCGGTTGGAAATCAAATTCGCGGGGCCGCCGCACATAGACCTGCCATCCGCCGCCCACAGCCAGAACCGCTGCCGTACCGATCAAAAGATCGCGGCGCGATGTCTTTTTTGGTTTTTTACTATCACTTGCCATATGTCTTTGAAGCCGCAAAAGTATTTCTAATTCAAATCACATAGGCGTGCACATGGATCATCGGAAGAAGACCGTCAAAGACTATATCCGCACTATTGTCGATTTCCCACACGAAGGGATCATGTTCCGCGATGTGACGACGCTCTTTGCCGATCCGCGGGGGTTTCGCATCTGCGTCGATCAATTGTTGCACCCTTATGCCGGTGAGCGCATCGACAAGGTTGTCGGGTTAGAGGCGCGCGGCTTCATTATTGGGGGGGCGATTGCGCATCAATTGTCCGTTGGCTTCGTCCCGATCCGCAAGAAAGGAAAATTACCCGGCGCCACGTACAGCCAGGACTACAAGCTGGAATACGGCGAAGCGGTGATGGAAATTCATCATGACGCCATCGAAGCCGGTGAAAAAGTGCTCGTCGTTGACGATCTTCTTGCCACCGGCGGCACGGCGGAAGCGGGCATAAAGCTTCTGGAACGCATGGGCGCTGACATCATCGGCTGCGCCTTCATCGTGGATCTGCCCGAACTCGGCGGGCGCACGAAACTCGAAGCGCTCGGCATGGACGTCCACGCTCTGTGCGAGTTCGAAGGCGCCTAAGCAGGCTTCAGGTCGGAAAAACAGCGCCCGGGTTCATGATGCCATTGGGATCGAGCGCGTCTTTGATCGTGCGCATCACCGCCAGTTTCGTCGGATCCCCATAAGCCGCAAGTTCGGCGGTCTTGAGCCGCCCAACCCCATGTTCGGCACTGAAACTGCCGTCTCTCGCCATGGTCATGTCGTGAACCACACGTGTGATCTCGGGCGCAAGGTTCGCAAACTCTTGCGCAGCGCGCCCCTTTGGCGGGAACACGTTGTAATGCAAATTCCCGTCGCCAAGATGGCCGAACGCATTGATGCGAAACGCCCCAATGGCCTCGATGGCGACGCGCGCCTCTTCCATGAAATCGGGGATCTCCGAAAGCGGTAGCGAAATGTCGTGGCTGGCGATGCTGCCGATAGCCTTGTTGGCCTCAGGCAACATTTCACGCACCGCCCAGAACGCGTCCCTTTGCTGTCCGCTCGACGCAATCAACCCGTCGGTGATCAATCCGGCTTCAAACCCGTCGGCAAAAAGCGCCTCCAAAACAGCAACGGCGTCGGTTGACGCGCCGGTTCCGATCTCCACAAGAACAGACCATTCCGGAGGGTCGTCAAACGGCAGTCGCGTGTCGGGATAGGTCTCGGCAAGGAAGCGATAGCCATTGGCGGCCATAAGCTCAAAGGATGACACGACGTCGCCCGCGCGGTCCGACAATTGCCCAAGCAACGCAAGTGCGGCACTTGGGTCTTTGACCGCCAGATAAGCCGTGGCTACGTTCACTGGACGCGCAGCCAGTTTCAGCGTCGCCGCCGTAATAAACCCAAGCGTGCCCTCTGCCCCAATCATCAGATTGCGCAGGTCATAACCTGTGTTGTCCTTTCGTAACCGTTTGAGGCCGTTAAATATTTGCCCATCCGGCAAAACGGCCTCGATCCCCAGACATTGATCACGCGCCATTCCATAACGCAGCACATTCAACCCGCCTGAGTTGACACTCAGCCCCGCGCCAATCTGAGCCGTTCCCTTGCTGGCATAGCTTAACGGAAACAAAAGACCCACATCCTCAGCGGCGTTTTGCAACGTCTCGATGGTGACGCCCGCCTCGGCAATCAAAGTGCGCTCGGCGGCATGAACCGCCCGGATCGCGGTCATATTTTCCATTGATACGATCAAAGGATGCGGCTCAGACGTCACAATCTGCCCGCCCACAAGCCCGGTCCCGCCGCCATAAGGCAAAAGCGCGATGCGCTGCGCATTGGCGAAACGCACGAGGTCAGCCAACATCTGAGGCGTCCGTGGCGCAGCGACATATCCTGCAAGCCCCTGAAACTTGCCGCGCGGCTCTTCAAGGTAACGCGGCTCGGCCGGTTTTAGTGGAAGCGCGCGAAGCGCGGCGGCAAGCGCATCGGCCTGACTTTGATCAAACGAATTCAGCATGGCGCGATTTTGGCGGTGTCGCCTGCTGAGTGTCAATCGCTTGGGTTCAGGAAACGTGGCTCTAGCACCATGACCGTAGGCCGCGACGGCAAATCGCGCAACGACAGCTCAAGCGAGCTCTTTCCGGTGCGTACGATTGCAAAATCGTCTGATACACCGTCCAGAAACGCATCAAGCGAGTATCGCGAGAACCAGTGCATCGGCAAAACGACCGATGACCTGAGCCGTTTGATAATGCGGATCATCGTGGGGGTGTCGACCGTCAGCCCGCCATCGACCGCTGCCATCACCACATCTAGCCGTCCAAGAGCCGCATATTGCATGTCCGTCGGCTCATGGTGGAGATGCCCCAGATGCCCAATGCAAAGACCCGCAACCTCAAAGACAAAAATCGAATTGTTGTCCTTGATGCGTGTACCGCCTTCAAATCGGGCACGAATATCCGTGGTTACATTGCGCACCAACATCTCGCCCAGATCGAGGTAATAATCCGCGGGCTCGCCATCTTGCTTCCACCCCTCCAGAACGTGTTTGATTTCAGGCTCGGGGAACATGGTCCAATGGCTGTCGTGGGCGTTGTTCATTGTGACAACGTCGGGAATAAGTGGCGCAGCACCTGTAAATCCCGTGTAATCCGTCACCGCGTTGAGGCCGCCAGCCGTCTGGATAAGATACATCGAATGATCAATGTAGCTGAGCCGCACCGAGAATTCGTCCTTTACCGGCTCTGACCAGCTGGCATTTTGAATGAAAGCGATCCCCGGGTCAGTCTGCGCGATTGCAAAGCAATGGCTCGGTCGTCGCTCTTGCGCATTGGCCACGGTGGCAAACATGCAAGCGAACAAAAAGCAAAAGCAGGCGGCACGGCGCAACATTGGCTAACTCCCAGCTGATCTTAAGAGATCTTAGTGTTTTGCACGGGATTTGCCAGAAAATCGGAGGTGCGCGGCCTGTCATCGTTGGAAGATTGAGTATTTTTGGAAAAATGAAGCCTAAGCGATGTGCACCGTGCAATCATTGTTGGCACAAAGCGCGCGCACAGTTTCAGGGGGGGCTACGTCCACAAAGAACGCATCGAAATCTGCAATCGGGGCGATACGAACCGGCGCAGACCGTTCAAATTTGGTGGCATCAGCCAGAAGCCAGCTTTGTCGCGCCAGCGTCATGACGGCCTGCGCGACCCGAACTTCGCGAAAGTCGAAATCCAAGGCGTCGCCGTCCGCGCTGAGCGCCGAGGCCCCCAAAAGCGCGATGTCGGGGCGGAATTGGCGAACAAAATCCGCCGTTCCCTCGCCCACTAATCCGCCGTCGCTGGGCCGCAAAACTCCGCCCGCCAGAATAACTTCAACGCCGGGCGCGTCGCTCAGTGTGTTGGCGACGTGCAGATTGTTGGTGATCACCAACAGGTTCGTGTGATGCAGCAACCGGCTGGCCACGCTTTCCAACGTTGTCCCGATGTCGAGAAAAACAGACGCCCCGTCGGGAATGCGCGCGGCAGCTGCGCGCGCGATCCGCTCCTTGGCGGCGGGGTTCAGCGTCTGGCGATCCTCGTGTCGAATGTTACGCGTGCCCGAGGCCAGCACCGCGCCACCATAGACACGCGTCAATTGCCCCGAAGTACACAGCGCCCCGAGATCCCGGCGCGCGGTCTGGACAGTCACATCAAATGCGCGCGCAATCGATTCGGTCGTCACCTTCCCGTCGCGCCGCGCCATGTCGAGGATTGCGCCAAGACGAATATTCTCAACCATCTCGCGTCCAGCCCTTCGCAGAGTAAAAAAAGCGAACAGAACGAACATAGCGCACGCCAGTCGCTCTGTCTATGTTCGCTTCTCTTGCACGGAACGCATAACAATTCTGCAATAATAACGATTGCTGTGCAGGCGTGGCTCTGTGATAATTCGAACATTAGCGAACAAAACTTTTGCTGATCTCAGGTGAAAAGGCGAATAGCATGACGGACCAGATCGACGATCTGTTTATCATTGGCGGTGGCATCAACGGCACCGGCATTGCGCGCGACGCTCAAGGGCGCGGGCTTCAGGTGACGCTTGCCGAGATGAATGACCTTGCCTCTGCCACATCCAGCGCATCGACCAAGCTTTTTCATGGCGGATTGCGCTATCTTGAGTATTTCGAATTCGACCTTGTCAAAAAGGCGCTGATCGAACGCGAAACCCTGCTGAAAGCGATGCCGCACATTTCGTGGCCGATGCGCTTTGTGCTGCCCTATCACAAAGACATGCGGTTCGAGACCACGACGCCCGCCTCCCGTCTCTTGTCGCGGATCATGCCATGGATGAAAGGGCGGCGTCCGGCGTGGATGATCCGCTTGGGGCTGTTCATGTACGATACGCTCGGCGGGCGCGAAATACTGCCCAGCACGAAGACGCTGAACCTCAGAAACGACCCCGCAGGAGCGCCGATCGAAGACCGGTTCGAGCATGCCTACGAATACTCCGATTGCTGGGTCGAAGACGCGCGTCTGGTGGTGTTGAACGCCCGCGACGCCGAAGAGCGTGGCGCAAAAATTCTGGTGCGCTCCCGCGTGACGTCAGCCGAACGCGTGGGCGATCTTTGGGAAATCACGACCGAAGACATGGACATCGGCGCAACCTCTGTCCACCGCGCCCGCGCCATCGTAAATGCCGGCGGCCCCTGGGTCGAAGACATCGTCAAAGGCATTGCGCGTCTGAATTCCTCTGAAGGCATTCGTCTGGTCCAAGGCAGTCATATCGTCACAAAAAGCCTGTTTGATCACGGAAAGTGCTATTTCTTCCAAGGCGAAGACGGTCGCATCATCTTTGCAATTCCTTACGAGACCGATTTCACGCTGATTGGCACGACGGACAAAGAGTATCATGGCAACCCGTCAGAGGCCGCCTGCACAGACGAAGAGGCGGATTATCTCGTCGCCTTCGCCAACCAGTATTTTAAGCAGGATATCTCGCGCGACGATATCGTCTGGACCTATTCAGGCGTGCGCCCGCTCTATGATGATGGTGCAAAATCCGCCACGGCCGCGACGCGCGATTATGTCCTCTCGCTCGATCAGAACGGTGCGCCGATCCTCAATGTGTTTGGCGGAAAAATTACCACCTATCGCAAGCTCGCCGAAGGCGCGTGGAAGAAACTCGCGCCGTTTTTTCCGAGCGCTGGCAAAGACTGGACCGCGGGCGTGCCCTTGCCCGGCGGCGATTTCCCCGTCGATGGTGTAACTGCTCTTATCGAAGGATTGCGGGCGGATTATCCGTACCTCGACGAGTTCTGGGCCACACGCCTCGTGCGCGCCTATGGCACTGACGCGCGTGTGCTCTTGGGCAAGGCCAAATCGCCCTCCGATCTTGGGAAACCCTTTGGCGCGACCCTGACCGAGAAGGAGATCCGGTGGTTGATGGACAAAGAATACGCCCGCCGGGCCGAAGATGTCGTATGGCGACGCAACAAGCTTGGTTTGCGCCTGCAAGCGGCTGAAATCGAGGCATTGGATACGTGGATGCAATCGCAAACACTGGTCCAGACCGGCGAATGACGTTAACACAAATTAAAGTCCAATAAGGGAGTTCAAACCCATGCGTTACGTCATGGCCATAGATCAGGGCACCACCTCCAGCCGCGCGATCCTGTTTGATGAAAACATGAAAATCACCGGCGTTGCCCAAGAAGAATTCCCGCAACATTACCCGGCGTCGGGTTGGGTCGAACATGACCCGTCCGATCTTTGGTCAACCGTGGCGGCGACCTGCCGGGCGGTTCTTGAAAAAACCGGCACCGATGCCACCGACATCGCCGCCATTGGCATCACCAATCAGCGCGAAACCACTCTGGTCTGGGACAAGGCCACCGGCAAACCGCTCCACAACGCGATCGTCTGGCAAGATCGGCGCACTGCGGATTATTGCGCCGAGATGGTCGCCGCAGGCCACGAAGAAACGATCACCGCCAAAACCGGCCTGCTGTTTGATCCGTATTTCTCGTCGACCAAATTGAAATGGATCCTCGACCAAAACCCCGGATCGCGCGAACGCGCCGCCAAGGGCGAACTGCTGTTTGGCACTGTGGATACTTATATAATCTGGCGCCTCACTGGTGGTGCTGCGCATGTGACCGACGCCACGAATGCCTGTCGCACGATGCTTTACGACATCGAAAAAGGGGCGTGGTCGTCAACGATCTGCAAGCTTCTTGATGTCCCCATGGAAATGCTGCCCGAGGTAAAGGACAGCGCAGATGATTTCGGCATGACCCGCAGCGATCTGTTCGGCCGTGAAATCCCGATTCTTGGCGTTGCTGGCGATCAGCAAGCGGCAACCGTCGGGCAAGCCTGCTTTGAACCGGGCATGATGAAATCCACCTATGGTACCGGATGTTTCGCGCTCCTCAACACGGGCGATACACCCATTCGATCGAAAAACCGGCTTCTTACCACAGTGGCCTACCAGCTCGACGGCAAGCCGACCTATGCGCTTGAGGGGTCGATCTTCATCGCGGGCGCCGTAGTGCAATGGCTCCGCGATGGATTGAAGATCATACGCGAAGCACCCGAAACCCAGCCTCTCGCCGAAACCGCGGACGAAACCCAATCGGTTGTGTTAGTCCCTGCGTTCACCGGCCTTGGTGCGCCCTATTGGAACCCCGAAAGCCGGGGCGCTGTATTTGGCCTGACACGCAACTCCGGTCCGGCAGAACTGGCGCGCGCCGCTCTGGAAAGCGTCGGATACCAAACACGCGACCTGCTCGAAGCCATGACCGGCGATTCGCCCGAGCCGCTCGAAGGCGTCTTGCGCGTCGATGGCGGTATGTCCGTCAGCGATTGGACGATGCAGTTTTTGTCCGACATCATTGGTGCACCCGTTGATCGTCCCGAGGTCAAGGAAACGACGGCGCTTGGCGCGGCGTGGCTTGCCGGAATGCGTGCCGGAATTTACCCGGATCAACAAGGGTTTGCGGCGAATTGGGCCCTTGAAGAGCGTTTCGAGCCGAAAATGGACGAGGCCGTCCGCGCCGAGAAATACGAGCGCTGGAAAAAGGCTGTTCAGGCAACGATGAGCGTTTGATCTCACGTTAACGCATGTGACATCTTGCACCGGTTACGAATGCGCTAAATAAGCGCATTCAATGTGCTATATGTTATCGCTAACGGCTTCGTTGCCGTACAATCCAGGAGATCGCCCGTGTCCAAAGAAAATCTAAAGGACATTGTGCTTCACAAACTCAAGTATGCCATCGGGAAAGACCCCGAGCATGCAACGATCTACGACTGGCGCGTCGCGCTGTCGCTGGCTGTGCGCGATCACATCATGGACCCGTGGTTTGACTCCACCCGCGCGACCTATCGCGCCGACGCAAAGCGCGTCTATTACCTGTCGATGGAATTTCTGATTGGCCGTCTTTTGGAAGACGCCATGACCAACACCGGCATAATGGACGACGCAAAAGCGCTCTTTGACGACCTTGGTCTGCCGTTTGACAAAATTGTTCACGATGAACCCGATGCGGCTCTTGGCAACGGAGGTCTTGGCCGTCTTGCGGCGTGTTTTCTCGAAAGCCTGTCGACCCTTGGCATTCCCGCTTATGGCTACGGCATTCGCTATGAACACGGCCTGTTCCGCCAACGCTTCGAAGACGGTCGCCAGATAGAAGAGCCCGAAGACTGGCTGACTCAGCGCCACGTCTGGGAATTCGAACGCCCCGAAGCCTCGTTTGACATCGGTTTTGGCGGGGACGTTTTTGAAAACGGCGGTCGCACAGTTTGGCGCCCCTACGAAGCCGTGGTCGCCCAAGGTTATGACACACCGGTCATCGGCTGGCTGGGTCAGTGGGGCAACACGCTCCGGCTTTGGGGGGCTTTGCCCAAAACGGTTCTCGACCTTGGCCGTTTCAATTCCGGCGACTACACCGGGGCCGCTGAACCTGAGGCGCTCGCGCGGACCATCTCCCGCGTGCTTTACCCCGACGACACCAGCGATGCAGGCAAAGCGCTGCGCCTGAAGCAAGAGTATTTCTTCACCGCCGCCTCTCTGCGCGACATCCTGCGCCGGTTCGAAGCTGAGCACACGGATTGGCGTGATCTGCCTAAGAAAGTCGCGATCCAACTCAACGACACTCACCCGGCAATCGCCGGGCCCGAATTGATCCGGCTGTTGCACGACGAACGGGGCATGTCATTTGACGACGCCATGGAAACCGCGCGCGGTTGCCTGAACTACACCAATCATACACTTCTGCCCGAAGCGCTCGAACGCTGGGACGAAGGCCTGATGGGTTTCCTGCTTCCGCGCCACATGAAGCTGATCGGCATGATCGACGACGCCCATCGCACCCAACACCCAAGCATCGCCATTCGCGAACATGGTCAGGTGAAAATGGGCGAGCTGAGCTTCGTGATGGCTTCGCGCGTGAATGGCGTTTCGGCGCTCCACACCGAACTGATGAAAGAAACCGTGTTTGGCGACCTCCACCGCGCGCACCCAGAACGGATCGTCAATCAGACCAACGGCGTCACCCCCCGCAGATGGCTCAAAACCTGCAACCCCGGGCTTTCCAATCTGATCACCGACACAATCGGTGACGGCTGGATCGGCGACGCCGAACAATTGGCAAACCTCGAGCCGCACGTGGACGACGGCGCGTTCCTTGACGGCTTCATCAGTGCAAAACGCGAGAACAAGGTCACGCTGTCAAACTGGGTTGCCGGTGAATTGGGCGTTTCAATCGACCCCGATGCCATGTTCGATATCCAGATCAAGCGCATCCACGAATACAAGCGCCAGCACCTCAACATCCTCGAAACCATCGCGCTCTGGCAGGAAATGCGGGACAATCCGAACGGCGACTGGACTCCGCGTGTCGTGATCTTTGGTGGCAAGGCCGCGCCCGGATATCACTTTGCCAAAGACATCATTTATCTGATTAACTCCGTCGCTCGGATGCTGAACAACGACCCGGTCACGTCGAAATGGCTCAAGGTGATCTATCCGCCGAACTACAACGTGACGCTGGCCGAACGTCTGATCCCTGCTGCTGATTTGTCCGAACAGATCTCGACCGCTGGCAAAGAAGCGTCCGGCACCGGTAACATGAAATTTGCTCTGAACGGCGCGCCGACGATCGGCACACTTGATGGCGCGAACGTTGAAATTCGCGAACATGTCGGGGCGGAAACGTTCTTTCTCTTCGGGATGACAGCCGAAGAGGTGATGGCGCGACGCGCAGTTCCAGAACACGCCCGCCTCTCGATTGAAGCCGATCCTCGCCTCGCGCGCGCCCTTGATGCTCTGCGCAACGGCACGTTTGCCGACGGCGATCATGACCGTTTCCGTGGCATTGCAGATAACATCGCTGGCCCGGATTATTTTCTCGTCGCGTCCGATTTCTCGGACTATTGGCGTGCCAGTCGCGAGGCTGATGCGGCATTTAATGACCGCGCGCGTTGGGCGCGCATGGCTGCACTAAACACCGCGAGATCCGGTTGGTTCTCGTCAGATCGCACGATCCGGGGTTATGCTGCGGATATCTGGAATGCACTTCCGCCGCATCCTTTACGGAACATTGCGGCCGAATAAGCGTTAACCCTCGATAAGGGGGAAGAAATGACAGGGGTTGGAATGGCGTCGAAACAAACCGACGACACAATGGCGATTGCCGTTGATGACGCGCGCAAGATCGTCATGGGCAACCATGATGACCCTTATTCCGTGCTTGGCCCCCACCAAGTTGGCAAAACCCGTCATGTCACTGCTTTCGACCCCGGTGCCGCGACGCTTGTGGCGATCACGGAGGGCAAGGAATACCCGCTCGATCCAGTCGACGGCGCTCCTGGCGTTTTCACCGGCACAGTCCCCGGCTCCAAACCCTACAGCCTGAAAGGCGACAACGCACTTGGCGGGTCGTGGGATATGGACGACGCCTATCGTTTTGGCCCCGTCATGGGAGAGATGGACGAATATCTCCTGTCAGAAGGCACCCATGAACGCATCTGGGAAGTGCTCGGCGCCCATGTGATTGATCACGAAGGCGCACGCGGCACGCATTTCGCCGTCTGGGCCCCGAACGCGCGACGCGTCTCTGTCGTCGGCGATTTCAACGCCTGGGACGGGCGTCGGCACGTGATGCGCCGACGCGGTGCAACCGGCGTGTGGGAAACCTTCGTGCCAAATGTTGGCGAAGGCGCGGGTTACAAATACGAAATCCTCGGCGTCGATGGCAAAACCCAACCGCTCAAGGCCGATCCGGTCGGGTTCGGCAGCCAGCACGCGCCCGAAAACGCCTCGGTCGTGCGCGACATCACCGGATACGGATGGGACGATGGCGCGTGGATGACAGACCGCGCCAACAACCACGATCGCAAATCCCCGATCAGCGTTTACGAGGTGCACCTCGGCTCGTGGCGACGCCGCGTCGACGAAGACAATCGGATGCTGAGCTATCGCGAATTGGCCGAAGAACTGGTCGATTACGTCGCCGACATGGGCTTTACCCATATCGAACTTCTTCCGGTCTCTGAATTTCCGTTCGACGGCTCCTGGGGCTATCAACCTGTCGGCATGTTCGCCCCCACAATCCGCTTCGGACCGCCCCACGAATTTCGCGATTTCGTCGAAGCCGCCCACCAGAAAGGCATCGGAATCTTGCTCGACTGGGTGCCGGGGCATTTCCCAACCGATGCTCACGGCTTGGGGCGTTTCGATGGCACCGCGCTTTACGAACACGCCGATCCGCGCGAGGGCTTCCATCAGGACTGGAACACCTACATCTACAACTACGGACGCGTCGAGGTTGCGAATTACCTCGTCTCTAACGCGTTGTATTGGCTCGAAGAATACCACATCGACGGTTTGCGCGTCGATGCCGTCGCCTCAATGCTCTATCGCGATTATTCCCGCAAAGACGGTGAATGGGTCCCAAACAAGGATGGCGGCCGCGAGAATTACGAAGCCATTAATATGCTGCAACGCATGAACGTAACGACGTATGGCAAAGTCGAAGGCATCATGACCATCGCCGAAGAATCCACCAGCTTCCCCGGCGTTTCCCGCCCGGTGGATGGCGGCGGCCTTGGGTTTGGCTACAAGTGGAACATGGGGTGGATGAACGACACCCTTGAATACGTGAAAAAAGAGCCGGTGCACCGGCAATATCACCACCATCAGATGACCTTCGGGCTGCACTACGCATTTTCCGAAAACTTCATTCTGCCGATCAGCCACGACGAAGTGGTTCACGGCAAAGGCAGCATGCTGGGCAAAATGCCCGGCAACGAATGGGAAAAATTTGCCACGCTGCGCACCTATTATGGCTTCATGTGGGGCCACCCCGGCAAAAAACTTTTGTTCATGGGTCAGGAATTCGCGCAGAACGCGGAATGGAACCACAATATCCAGCTCGATTGGGACTGTCTGGCGAACGATCAGCACGCCGGGATGCAACGGCTCGTGCGCGATCTGAACACGATCTACCGCGCCGAGCCTGCGCTTCACGTCAAGGATTGCGAAGAAGACGGTTTCCAGTGGATCGACGCGATGAATGCAGCCGAAAGCATCTTTGCTTGGATCAGACGCGGCAACGACGGCGATGCGCCCGTTGTCGTCATTTCAAATTTCACACCGGTCGAGCGCACCGGCTGGCGCTGTGGTCTGCCTCTTGCGGGCCACTGGCGCGAAGCGCTGAACACCGATGCCGAAATCTATGGCGGCGGTAATCGTGGCAACATGGGCGGCGTCACAACGAGTGACGAAGGATGGCACGGCCAGCCTGCGTCTGCCGAACTCACGATCCCACCGCTCAGCACGGTCATTCTGACCTATGACGGCAGCTAAGAAATAAAAAGGAGGAGCCACTATGTCACCGAACAACAATCGTCTCTCCAACCGGACCATGGCGTTCGTCTTGGCCGGCGGACGCGGCTCTCGGCTGAAAGAATTGACCGACAACCGGGTGAAACCCGCGGTGTTCTTTGGCGGCAAGACCCGGATCATTGATTTCGCGCTCTCCAACGCGCTGAACTCCGGCATTCGAAAGATGGCCGTAGCGACCCAATACAAAGCTCATAGCCTGATCCGCCATTGCCAGCGCGGCTGGAACTTCTTCCGCGCAGAACGCAACGAATATCTCGATATCCTGCCCGCATCGCAACGTGTGGATGAAAACAAATGGTATGTCGGCACGGCCGACGCCGTAACCCAGAACATCGACATTATCGACAGCTATGATGTTGATTACGTTCTGATTTTGGCGGGCGACCACATCTACAAAATGGACTACGAAATCATGCTGCGCGAGCATGTGGACGCCAATGCGGATGTCACGGTTGGCTGCCTGACGGTGCCCCGGATGGAGGCCACGGCCTTTGGCGTCATGCATGTGGACGAGACCGACGAAATCACGCAATTCCTTGAAAAACCCGCGGATCCGCCGGGCATTCCAGGCGATCCCGAAAATGCGCTCGCCTCTATGGGCATCTACGTCTTCAAATGGTCTTACCTGCGCGAATTGCTGATTGCAGACGGTCAGGATCCGAACTCCAGCCACGATTTCGGCGGCGATCTGATCCCCTACATCGTGAAAAATGGCAAAGCTCAGGCGCATCGGTTCGACAATTCCTGTGTCCGTCACGAGAAAGAGGCGCCTTCCTATTGGCGCGATGTCGGCACCGTCGATGCCTTCTGGAAGGCCAATATCGACCTCACCGATTTTGACCCCGACCTGAACCTCTGGGACACGAACTGGCCGATCTGGACCTATTCGGAAAGCGTGCCGCCCGCCAAATTTATCCACGATCAGGCAGAACGTCGCGGTTCGGCTGTGTCATCGCTGGTCTCGGGCGGGTGCATTGTGTCGGGCACAGAAATCCGCAATTCGCTCTTGTTTACTCAAGTCCACACCAACAGCTTTTCGCTGCTCGATCACGTGGTCGCTCTGCCATACGTCAACGTCGCACGCTCTGCGCGTTTGACAAATTGCGTTGTGGATCGCGGTGTTCAGATCCCCGAAGGGCTCGTTGTCGGCGAAGATCCCGAAGAGGATAAGAAGTGGTTCCGCGTTTCCGAAGGCGGGGTCACGCTCGTGACGCAAAGTATGCTCAACGCGCGTGCCGCTGCTGAATGACCAAGATACTCTCGGTCACCTCTGAATGTGCCCCGCTGGTGAAAACCGGCGGTCTCGCGGATGTGGCGGGTGCCTTACCTGCCGCTCTTGCGCCTCTCGGCGTGGAAATGCGCACGCTTCTGCCCGGCTATCGCGCCGTGATGGCCGCGCTCGACAAGGGCGCAAAGGTTGCTTTCAAAGATGCGAACCTGTTCGGTGAACGGGCGCGCATCCTGTCCGCGACCGCCGCCGGAATTCAGCTTTATGTCCTTGATGCTCCACATCTTTTCGATCGCGACGGCTCGCCCTATCTTGACCCCTATGGGCGCGACTGGCCTGACAATCCGGTGCGGTTTGCCGCTCTGTCGTGGGTCGCGATGCGTATTGCCGCCGGGGATGCGAACTGGACGCCGGACGTGGTGCATTGCCACGATTGGCAAGCTGGTCTCACGCCGGTCTACCTGCGCCAGCAAAAGATCGACGTGCCCAGCATTCTGACGATCCACAACGTCGCGTTTCATGGGCTGGCGCCGGGCGACAAGCTGGATCAGCTGCGCCTGAACCGTGCCGACTTCAACGAAGATGGCTTTGAATTCTGGGGTCAGATCGGCGCGCTCAAAGGCGGGCTCCAGTTTGCGACGAAACTCACCACGGTCAGCCCAACCTATGCCCGCGAATTGACGACGCCGGAATTTGGCATGGGGTTGGATGGCGTCTTGCGCGCGCGTTCCCAAGACTTGGTTGGCATCCTGAACGGGATCGACCTCGATGTCTGGAACCCCGCAACAGACCCCAACATCGCGCCGTTCAAAACTGCCAAAGGCAAAAGCCGCGCCAAAGCGATCCTGCGCCGCGATTTCGACCTGCCAAAATCGGACGGTCCGCTCTGTGTCGTGGTCTCCCGCCTCAGCGACCAAAAGGGCCTCGATCTCCTCCTCGAAGCCTTGCCCGCCCTCATTGATCGCGGTGGTCAACTGGCACTCTTGGGCTCTGGCGACAAACGCCTCGAAGCCGCCTTCCGCGATGCGGCCACCCATCCCAACGTCGGGGTCCATATCGGTTATGACGAAGCGCTCAGTCACCGGATGATGGCCGGGGGCGATGCGATACTGGTCCCAAGCCGCTTTGAACCATGCGGACTGACACAGCTCTATGGCCTGCGCTACGGCACAGTGCCGGTCGTGGCGATGACCGGCGGATTGGTCGACACTGTGATCCATGCAAGCCCGATGGCTTTGCGCTCTGGCGTGGCAACCGGGCTTCAGGTCTCCCCGCTGACCGCTCACGCGCTTGCAGGCGCGCTGGATCGTCTGGTGGACCTGTTCCAC
>CALLWO010000007.1 GCA_938016355.1 uncultured Boseongicola sp.
GGGCGAATGCCACCAACGAGCATGTCGTTTCGATCAAGCATCAGGTGCTGGACGGTGATCGTTGCGCCAAGGCTGTCGTCGCCCTCCATCAGGTAATCGACGGCGTTGGATGTTGTGATGTGCTCCATAACAACGCGCAAACCGGGAGTGGCGCGGCGGATCGGGTCGAGCACCTGGTCGATGAAGGCCGCTTCGCGGTCGAAAATGTCGATCTCGGCGTGGGTTACCTCGCCGTGGACGCAGAGCGGCAAGCCGATCTCGGCCATACGCTCCAGGACCGGGCGGACGGTGTCGAAATTTGCAACTCCGCTGGCGGAATTGGTGGTCGCGCCTGCGGGATAGAGTTTGACGGCCGAGACAAGACCACTGGCATGGGCGGCGGCGACATCGTCGGGGTCGGTATTCTCGGTCAGGTAGAGCGTCATCAGCGGCGTGAAGTGCGCGCCATTTGGAAGAGCGGAAAGGATGCGGTCGCGATAGGCGCTGGCGTCGCGTGCGGTGACGACGGGCGGAACAAGGTTAGGCATGATGATCGCCCGCGCGAAGTCTTTTGCAGAAGAAGGCAGCACGCCTTCCATCATTGCACCGTCGCGCAGGTGGAGGTGCCAGTCGTCGGGGCGGCGAAGCGTCAGTTCAGAGATCATAGCGTTCCTCTAGCTCAAGGATTTCTCCAAGGCCAGAGGTCGGGGTGGCTCAAATCGGGGGATTCCCAAGAAGAATGTGACGTCTGACTTAAGAGGGCATGGAAAGCCGGTTCGCCTTGGCATAAACTTTCACTCGTATTTGAATGGAGAGCCTCATGCTGGGAACGCTGATCCTTGGAATTGCCGCTGGTTGGTGCACGCCGTTTGCCGAGCCGCGCATCAAAGCCGCGTTAGAAAATGTCTTGTTGGCCGATGTGCCGATTAATGCCACCGAGATGCGTTTGTTGTCGTTTGCTGTCTGCCTTGTCGGGGCCGCGGTGCTGGCGATGATTTTCGCGCATCCTCATGCTGCGCCGTTGGCCATCGGCGGCGTTTTGGGCGTTCTTGGCCCGAAGCTGGTCGACAAGTGGAAGGCCTCAAAAACGCCTGACTATGACAGTTGAGGACGAGGTGATCTTGTGACGAAGAAGCGCGAGGTCGTGATTGAGCGCGTGCGCGGTGCAGCGGCTCAAAACGACGCGGCTGCGCTTATCTGGGGCTTTTTTGATCACCTGCGCGTTCGCTATCACGAACGTCAGGCTGATATTGATACTTATATCGAGTATCAGGATGTGGCGGGCCAAATCGCGACGTTTGATACGTTTTTCAACCCACCTGCGGGGGAATGTCTGATTGGGCGATTGGACGGTGCGCCGGTTGGTATTGTGATGCTAAAGCGTGTGGATGCAGATCTATGCGAAATGAATCGACTGTTTGTTGACGATGCTGCGCGTGGTGTTGGGATGGGCAAAGCATTGGTGGGTCAGCTATTAGACGAAGCGCGCGCAATGGGGTTCACGCAAATGCGGCTGGACGCGTGGGATCGCCATCAGGAAGCGTTGCCTCTCTATGAGTCGTTTGGCTTTGAGTATTACTCTGCGCCGGAGATCCTCTCGGAGGATATGGTTAACAAGCCGATTCAAATGCGCCGGACGCTGTGATTTTATCATAACCATCTGTTTTATAATCAAAAAGAAGCTATGGCGCGCGTGCATAGCGGGGTTGCGACCTTAGCAGTTGTTCTTTGGGTCAACCGCGACCAGTTAGAGTTTCAGAAACGCACAATATTTATGCAGCGAACAGAGGTGTACTATGGGAACTCCAGCTTGGTTTGCGGGCTTTATGGCCGCTTTTGGCCCGACCCGCCGTTATGAAGCGCTTTTTTCGATGAGCGACCGTCAGCTTGAACAGCGTGGCTATGACCGCGCCGGTCTTCAGCGGACATATATCGCCGGGATCGGCGGCTTCTAATTTACGCGATTTGCTTGGGCTGGTGCGGAGCACTGGCCTGCAACGCCTGCCTTTTGTCTAACGCGCGCTTTCCGGTGCGCGTTTTTTTTGTGCCTTTCGCGCGGCGTGATCTTCTTGGAGGCGGGCTTCGGCGGCTTGAAGGTAGTTTTGGAAGCGCGGGATTGGCCGTTGTGCCAGAACCGCGCGGCACAGCATGGCGGTGAGATATGGCCGGTCATCGGACATGGTGCGCGCAAGGACCGCGCGGAGGTAAGGCATGTGCCGGCGTCTTCCGCGCATCAGGCGCGCGAGGTAGGCCGGGGACATTTTGTTCTGCGATACTGCTTTGGTGATTTGCGAGATGAGACCCATCGCACGGAAATCGGCATCAATTGCGCCTGAGCGCCCGCGCCGATAGCGATAGGCATGGATGTTTGCGCCTTTGAAAAGCGTGGCATGCATCGCGTCTTCGGCTTCGTCCGGGTCATAGATAACATAGGCGGCTTCGGCGGCTTCAAGCATGTCGGGCGCGTAGCCGTATCGTGACGTGAAATCCAGGCGGCGCGTGGTTGGAAAGCGGTTGTCCCATTCGGTGAGGCCGCGGGTCAGTGTGGCTTGGGGTGCAATCGCAATGACCGTCGCGCCCGGGGCCACGACAGAGAATGCCGCGGCCGCATAGCCGCACATCCCAGCGCCATAAAAGACGACTTTGTCGAAATCTTCGAAAAAGCCTTCGTCGACAAGCCGGTCAAAGTAGCCATAAACGAAACGGCTACGATACCAGCTGTCCTTTGTGGCGAGGATAGAGAGGTGCGACCAACCGCGCTGTTCGCAGACGTCAAACCCGAGCGGCATGCCGCGTTCGCTGATCGACCGGACTCCCAGCAAGGTTTCGAAGGATACAAAGAGGACATCTTGCGCGCGGTCTACGAAAACCGCCGCATGCTCATCGCCCAGTGGTGAAAAATATCCTTCTTCCTCACCGATCTCCTCAAGCTCGCAGAGCCATTGGGTATCGGTCAGGTCGTCGGATAAAGCAGCCCCCGCTACCATATCACTTGCCCTCAGCCCATTGCCCTTAGTCTATGTGTCGGGCCGGGGGCGGCGCAAGGTATGCTGTCGATACAAACGTCCCGGATTGTTTCCACATTAAGGACAAAAGACGTTCGGTGTTTCGTGTGAGGAGCAGGCTTTAGATTTTTGATTTAGTTAGAAAAACGCTTGAATGCCGGTTTGCGCACGACCGAGAATGAGCGCGTGAATGTCGTGGGTGCCCTCATATGTGTTCACGGTTTCAAGGTTCATCATATGGCGGATGACCTCGTATTCCTCGGAAATGCCATTGCCGCCGTGCATGTCTCGGGCGGCGCGTGCGATATCGAGCGCTTTGCCGCAATTGTTGCGTTTGATCATGCTGATCATTTCCGGCGCAGCATTGGCGTCATCCATCAGACGACCGACGCGCAGCGCGGCCTGAAGGCCAAGTGTGATTTCGGTCTGCATGTCCGCGAGCTTTTTCTGGAAAAGCTGGGTGCCTGCGATCGGCTTGCCGAACTGTTTGCGGTCCAACCCATAGGCGCGTGCGGCGTGCCAACAGCTTTCCGCGGCCCCCATGACGCCCCAGGCAATACCATATCGGGCGCGGTTGAGGCATCCGAACGGCCCCTTGAGCCCGGCAACGCCGGGCAGAAGCGCGTCTTCGCCAACTTCGACGTTTTCCAGTACAATCTCGCCCGTGACGCTGGCGCGCAGGGATTGTTTGCCGGCGATCTTGGGGGCTGAGAGGCCTTTGGTGCCTTTTTCCAGAACGAAGCCTTTGATTTTTCCGTCGTGGGCGTCTGATTTGGCCCAGACCACGAAAACATCGGCGATGGGGCTGTTGGATATCCACATTTTCGCGCCGTTCAGAACGTAGCCGTCGTCGGTCTTACGTGCGTTGGTTTTCATCCCCGCAGGATCAGAGCCAGCGTCGGGTTCGGTCAGGCCAAAACAACCAATCAATTCGCCACTTGCCAGACCAGGGAGGTATTTCTGGCGCTGGGCGTCGGTGCCATAGGTGTGGATTGGATACATCACGAGCGAAGATTGGACGGACATCATGGAGCGATAACCGGAATCCACGCGCTCGATCTCGCGCGCGACGAGGCCGTACGTGACATAACCCGCGCCGAGACCGCCGAGATCTTCGGGAATTGTGATTCCAAGGAGGCCCGCCTGACCCATTTCGGCAAAAATACCAGGGTCGACCGTCTCGTTTGCGTAAGCGCTGCGCACCTTTGGAGCGAGTACGTCGTTAGCAAAGGCGCGCGCGGCGTCCGACAGCATGCGTTCGTCTTCGTTCAGCTGATCCACAAACCGAAAGGGGTCTTCCCAATCGAAAGAACCGAGGTCGGGGGCGTTTTTGGCGTCTGACATTGCGGCACTCCCAAAGATTTCGCGTGTCGTTTTGCCTTGGGTAGAACTGTCCAGACGGATTGTGAAGACCTTGCGGTGACGCATGGGTATGGCTGGTCAAATGTTCGGCGTTCTGGTCAGGTGTGCGCCATGACATTTTTGGCGCAAATCTGGGAGAGTTACCGGCGGTTGCCGGTTTGGGTTCAGGTCTGGATCGCCTTTGTGCTTGTGCCGGTTAATTTTCTAAGCATGGCGTTTCTTGATGAGCCTTATGGCGTGTGGGT
>CALLWO010000008.1 GCA_938016355.1 uncultured Boseongicola sp.
CGGCCTTTGCCATTTGATCCCAACGACATACCCGCAACCGGGCGTTCCGTGGGCGCCAAACTGACGAGGAGCATCAGGCCGATGGCCCAGATTTCCCTTACCTTTCCCGATGGCAATTCGCGCGTTTTTGACGCGGGCATCACTGCTGCCGAAGTGGCGGCCAGCATTTCAACCTCGCTTGGCAAGAAGGCCGTAAGCGCCACTTTGGATGATCAGCACTGGGATCTTCAGTGGCCGATCACCTCTGATGCGCGCGTCGCAATTCACACCATGAAGGATGATGAACAAGCGTTGGAGCTGATCCGGCACGACCTTGCACACATCATGGCGCGTGCGGTGCAAGAAATTTGGCCCGATGTCAAAGTCACCATAGGCCCGGTGATCCAACACGGCTGGTATTATGATTTCGACCGTCAGGAGCCATTCACTCCAGAAGACCTTGGCGCCATCGAAGCCAAGATGAAAGACATCATCAATGCGCGCGATGCCGTGCGCACCGAAGTGTGGGAACGCGACCGCGCGATCAAGCATTATGAGGACAACAACGAACCCTATAAGGTCGAGCTGATTGATGGGATCCCCGGTGACGAACCGTTGAGGATGTATTGGCATGGCGATTGGCAGGATCTTTGCCGTGGCCCGCATCTTCAGCATACCGGACAAGTTCCGGCCGATGGGTTCAAGCTGATGAACGTCGCTGGCGCATATTGGCGTGGCGACAGTTCGCGCTCAATGCTGCAACGCATCTATGGTGTGGCATTTAAAAACCGCGACGACTTAAAGAAGCATCTTCACATGCTTGAAGAGGCCGCAAAACGCGACCACCGACGTTTGGGCCGCGAGATGGATCTCTACCACATGCAGGAAGAGGCCCCCGGGCAGGTTTTCTGGCACCCGAATGGCTGGACCATCTACACCGCACTTCAGGATTATATGCGCCGCCGCCAGCGTGATGGCGACTATGTCGAGGTGAACACCCCGCAAGTTGTCGATCGCAAGTTGTGGGTGGAATCCGGGCATTGGGAAAAATATCAGGAGCACATGTTCATCGTCGAAGTTGACGAAGATCACGCGCGCGAGAAAGCCGTGAACGCGCTGAAACCGATGAACTGCCCGTGCCACGTACAGATCTTTAACCAAGGCCTGAAATCCTATCGTGACTTGCCCTTGCGCATGGCGGAATTCGGGTCTTGTAACCGTTATGAGCCTTCCGGCGCTCTGCACGGCATCATGCGCGTGCGCGGGTTTACGCAGGACGATGGGCATATCTTCTGTCGCGAAGATCAGATTGAAAGCGAGACCAAACGCTATATCGAGTTTTTGCGCCAAACCTATGAAGACCTTGGATTCACCGACTTCAAAGTGAAGTTCTCCGATCGACCAGACGTGCGCGCAGGCGAAGATGATGTGTGGGACAAGGCAGAGGCCGCGCTTCAATCGGCCACCATTGCTGCGGGCTGTGATTTCGAACTGAACCCCGGCGAAGGCGCGTTTTACGGACCAAAGCTAGAGTTCGTTCTGACCGACGCAATAGGACGCGACTGGCAATGCGGGACCCATCAGGTCGACTTTGTTCTGCCTGAACGGCTCGACGCGACTTATGTGGCCGAGGACGGTGCAAAGCATCGCCCGGTCATGTTACATCGCGCGACCTTGGGTTCATTTGAGCGCTTTATCGGCATTCTGATCGAAAACTTTGCCGGGCGCCTGCCGTTGTGGCTGGCCCCACGTCAAGTCGTTGTGGCCTCGATCGTTTCGGACGCTGATGATTTCGTGCACGAAGTGGTCGCGGCGCTTAAAGCCGCAGGCATTCGCGCCGAAGCAGATGTTCGCAACGAAAAGATCAACTACAAAATCCGCGAACACTCGGTCGCCAAAGTTCCCGCCATCTTGGCGGTGGGTCAACGCGAAGTGGAATCGCGCAATGTCTCTGTGCGCCGTCTGGGCGAGAAAAACACCAAAGTCGTCGGATTGGACGAGATCGTCGCCGAGCTGACCCAAGAGGCACTGCCGCCGGACCTGCGCCGCGCGGAAAGTTAAGCCAAGCAAATCGCCAGCATCCAACCTTCTTTGGGATTGGATGCTGGTGGAATCCCTAAAGATTGGTTGAAACAGCGCTCACGATCCCCGTGAGGGCCAGGGCGCCGGGCGGGCCGAGTGAAGCCAATTGCAACATTCCGCCGGTCAATTGTTTCACTTCTAAAAGCAACAGATATCTTTGGTAACAGAGCCTTATCTATTTGTTATTAAACAAATTAGTTGGAAAATTGGCGCGGCAAAAAACATCCGCCATAACCTGAATTCCGACGCCCGTCATAACGCCCGCGTCAAACACGCACCCGTGAGTGGAATGTCAACGTTTGGGTTGGTCTAAAGGCTTTGTCGCCACTCGCGACCTCAGTTTTCATGAAGCCAAACGAAGGATGACTTCCACATGTCGACAACTACAAAAACTCTCGCCGTTGCTGGTGCTGTTGCTGCCGCTCTTTCCGCGTCTTTGAGCGCACCTGCCAACGCACAAGCTAAAGAAAAATGCTACGGTGTTTCGCTCGCTGGCGAGAACGATTGCGCAGCTGGTCCAGGAACCACCTGCCAGGGCACATCGACTGTTGACTATCAGGGCAACGCCTGGACACTCGTAGACGCTGGCACATGCGCCGAAATCGAACTGCCAGCAATGGCTGACGGCGAAGGCCGTATGGGTTCGCTCGAAGCTCTTGACCGCGACCTGCCTGCATAAGCTATGTGTTTACGGCCGGCCCCGGGGTTCCTCGGTGCCGGCCATTTTTGAATTTTAGACGAAAAGACCACCCATGCTGGATACGAGCCACACTTTTGATCGCCTCCCGCAGGCTGCTGGTATCGGATACAAGGCTCAGTACTTCACTGATCTGATGAACGAACCTGGCGCAGTGCAGTGGCTTGAAATTCACGCCGAAAACTACATGGGGGATGGCGGACGTCCGCTTGCGCAACTGCGCGCCCTTTCTCAGAGATTTGCGTTTTCCGTGCATGGCGTCGGTTTGTCGATCGGGGGCGAAGGCCGTCTTGATGCCGATCACCTGTCGCGGCTGAAACACCTCAATGATTGGCTTCGTCCGGCCAGTTTTTCCGAACACCTCGCATGGTCAACACACGACAGTCATTTCCTGAACGACCTGCTTCCGCTTCCCTACACCAACGACACGCTAACGCGCGTTGCGAACCATATTGACGAAGTCCAGAGCGCGCTCGGGCGGCAGATGCTGCTTGAAAACCCGTCGTCTTATCTTGCCTTCGACGAAAGCACTTTGACCGAAACCGATTTCCTCGCAGAAATCGTGCGGAAAACGGGCTGCGGCTTGCTTCTCGACGTCAACAATGTCTTTGTCAGCGCGACGAACCTCGGGACAGATCCGATCAGCTATATCGATGCCTTCCCGCTTGAGTTCGTCGGGGAGATCCACCTTGCCGGGCACGACGAGGAAGTGGACGATCACGATCGCCCCTTGCTGATAGATAGCCACAATCGTGAAGTCGCGGAGCCTGTTTGGGCGCTTTATTCATACGTCATCGAAAAGGCTGGAAAACGCCCCAGCCTCATCGAATGGGATAGCGATTTGCCGGAATGGAACGTGTTGGAAGCCGAAGCACAGCGGGCCGAAACCGTGTTGTCCGGAGTTTCGGCATGAACGTCACGCAGCGCGACTTTCATGATGCGGTGCTAGACCCAAAGTCCGACCGGCCGAATGGTCTTTCAGATGGGACGGGACAGCCAGCCGGGCGTCGTTTCGACGTGTATCGCAACAACGTTGCCGTCTCGCTGACCGAGGCATTGGAAACGGCATTTCCCGTCATCACCAAACTTGTCGGCGAGTCCAATTTCAAACTGCTCGCAGGGGTTTTTCTTCGCCAGCATCCCCCTGCCTCGCCGGTCTTGATGCTCTATGGCGCAGAGATGCCAAGCTTTCTGGTCGGGTTCGCACCGACCCAGTCAATCGGCTACCTGCCGGACGTGGCTCGTCTGGAACAGGCGATGCGCGAGAGCTATCACGCGGCAGATGCGACCCCGATTGGCCCTGCGCTTTTACAGAATACACCGCCCGAAGCTTTGTTGGCATCGCACGTGACACTGGCGCCCTCTGTGCGGCTCGTCCGCTCGTCCTGGCCGATTTACTCGGTCTGGGCGTACAACATGATAGAAGGCGCGCCAAAGCCGGCCATGGCGGCAGAAGATGTGATTGTCTTGCGTGCAGACATGGACCCGGAACCGACCCCATTGCCGCCGGGCGGCGGCGCTTTTGTTGAGACGATCCTCAACGGTGCGACGTTTAGAGAGGCTGTGGACGCAGGTGCCGCCCAAGCTCCGGATTTTGACCTTACCAAGGTACTTTCGCTTCTCATTGGCGCTGGCGCGCTCACCAAACTGGAGACTTCAAAATGATCCGCGCATTGACTTCGCTCCACGACACCGTCTTTGGCGGGCTTGAAAAGGTGGCAACTCCAATCTTGTCCACGCTCGCGCGGTTCGTCTTTGCTGCGACTTTGTTGTTCTACTATTGGAACAGCGGGCTGCAGAAAGTTGGCGAAGGATTACTGGGTATTTTCCGACCGGATTTTGGTGCCTATGCTGCAATCCTGCCGAAGTCGGTTGAGGCCGCCGGATACGATCCCTCGCAACTAACGATCATCCACTGGGCCATCGTGACAGCAGGCACATGGGCGGAGTTCATTTTGCCGCTTTTGATCGTGATCGGCCTTTTCACGCGGCTCGCCGCGCTTGGAATGATCGGGTTCGTCTTTGTTCAATCCTGGGTCGATCTTTTTGGTCATGGCGGCATTTCCAACGGCACGCTTGGCGCCTGGTTCGACCGGCTGCCAGACGGTGTTATCCTTGATCAGCGGGCGTTCTGGATGTTTGTGCTTCTGTATCTTGTCCTTCGAGGCGGCGGGCCGCTTTCCGTTGACCGAGTTCTTCGAAATGGCTCTTCGGCTCGTCAGGACGCACAGCTGCAAGCGCAAGGATAGACGCCAAAGCGCACATTGTGATCGGGAAGATTGAGAAAAACCCGAAGCCAAACGCCCAATAGAGCCCCATCGCGGACAGCCCAAGCGCGACACCGCCCCAAAGCGCCCGCGCTTTGGCCATCGCGGCGCCGGCGATTGCCAGCAACGGCGCCATGACGCTCATCGCACGGATTGCATCGACATTGTCGGGGATCTCAGCAAGATCAGGCCATTCGCCAAAGCGATAGAGCGCTTCGGTATAACCGAAGCTGACCATCCCCATGAGAAGGGCGAGAAGCCCACCGATCAGGCCAAGAGCAGCGGCAGCGTTGCGCATGTTCGTATCCTCCTGAAACAAGACATAAGCATGCTCGGTTTAGTCGCCAAGATGCGCGGCTTTCGCGACCTTGTCCCAGCCCAACGTTGTCGTGTCACCCTCAATGATCGGACGCTTCATGAGCGCCGGATGCTTCTTGAGAAGTGCCCCGGGGGGCTCTGTTCGCTCGGACTCTGACAAGCCGCGCCAAGTCGTTGACCGGGTATTCACCAGCTTTTCCCCAAAAACCGCAAGAAATTTCGCAATCTCATCTGACGTCAATGGATCGGCTCGAACGTCACGAAGCGCAACGTCGAAGCCATTGGATTCGAGCGCTTTCTTGGCGTTGCGACAGGAATCGCAGTTCTTCAGCCCATAAATTTTCAATGTGACCCTCACCTTCTGTTCACAAGAGTTTGCCTTGTTTTTCTAGCAAAACGCCCCAAATTCAAGAGTGCATCAAGGGACTATTTGTCGGCCCTGACGCAGAGTCGACTAGGTTCCGTTGGCATCGAAGACCCTTGGGTGACCATGGGTGACGACGAAGGGAAGACCAATGGCAACTGGCACAGTGAAATGGTTCAACACGACCAAGGGCTATGGATTCATTGCTCCGGATGATGGTGGAAAAGATATTTTCGTCCACGTGTCTCAACTGGAGAGCTCGGGGTTGAGTGGCTTGGTTGAAGACCAGAAAGTGACCTTTGAGATGATCGAAGGCCCAGATGGGCGAACGATGGCAGGCGATCTGAAAACGCTTTGAATCATAGCCCCGCTTCGCGCGAGGCGGTCGTTGCATCGACACGCTCAAGACGCGGTTTTGGCGCAAGACTGGGCGCTGCGAAAACTCCGCAGCGTAGGTGCGTTGTCGTCCCGTCTTCCACCACAACCCACTGATTTTCCTCACCGCCTTGCGTGATGGCAGAGACGGTGTAATTTCCCGCAGCCAACCGAATGCGCAACGGCTGACCAAAACGGCATGTCCCAACGGCGCGACCATCCAAAAGCAGCGCAGGCGCGGATGCGATACCCGTAAGCAGACCCACTTCCGATGCGCGATAGACGATGATTTCGCTTTTGGGGTCAATGCCTTGCCCGATCACAACGGGATCGTTGTCAGGTGCTGCCGGTCCGACTTGAATGGCCCCGGCACATCCCGACACCGCAAAAGCAATAAAGACAATCAACCGCATTTCGCACCTCTTTCCCGGGCTTGTTTAGCCGAATTTAGCGGCTTTTGACATTAGGGAAAACGCGCCGGACCGAAACAAAACCAGTCGGGCGCACGCTGCGCTCAGTCATCGCGTCCGACGTCGAAATATCCGATTGCATCACCATCACCCGACGCGCCCGATCCGTTCACTGAATAACCACCTTCCCAAGTACCGCCGATCACATCCGCGTTGTTCCCGTAAAAGCTGGCGTCGGCATCTGTGCCACTCATCGAGAAAGTGGCCGTTTCAATGCCCGCCCCGTCATCGTTGATGTCGAATGTCGCGGTGCCGCCCGAAACGCTGCCCGAAAAAGTGGAACCCGACAATGTCCCCGAAAGGTTGATCTGCATCTCCAACCGATCGTCCGCGTCGTTGTCGCCGTCAAGATCGAGCAAAACCGAGCCGTCAAAGACCGTGCCGGTGACTGCATTTCCATTGCCATAGTTGACCGTAAGTGAAACCCCGCCGGGATTGAGAACGTCTATGTTGCCTTCGGTGTCGGGCGTTCCATCCGGGCGCAGCAGGATGCGCGCGAAACCGTCGCCGTTGTAAGTCGCAATGCCTCCGGACGGCATTTCAGCTGTTTCGATGCCAAAGCCGCCATGAACCACCTGCCCTGCGTTTGTCGCAATCTGAAGGACTTGATAGGCGCCTTTGTCGATCAGCGTGTATTTGTAGGGCCAGTATGAGCTCCATTCCCAAAGGCCGGAGGA
>CALLWO010000009.1 GCA_938016355.1 uncultured Boseongicola sp.
TGGCCTTCGCCATCGGGCAAATGTTGCTTGGGGCGGGGGCTGCATTTGCCTCTGGGACCGACAGCTCTTTCCTATACGAGTCTCTTGTGGCCGAAGGGCGCGGCGAAGAAATCGAAGATCAGGAATTGCGCGCTTGGCGGTTTTCGTTTGCGGGGCTCGCGCTGACTGCAGTCACCGGCGGACTTATCTCGCTCTGGTCGTTTGAAGCGGCCTTTGCGATGAGTGCGGTAGCAATGGCTGGCGCGGCATGCCTTGCATTCTGGTTCGTGGAGCCGCCGCACGAAGCAAAATCAGCAACATCGGAGGCCGAACAGTTCCAACTTGCCACTTTAAAACCTGCATTCGCCAAACCTGTTCTGCTCTGGCTCTTTTCCCTTGGCGTTTTGATGTACGGCTTTAGCCATATCCCATTTGTTTTCGGACAGCCCTTCATACTTGAAGCGCTGAATGGTGTCGGTCTCGCAGGGGAAGCCCCTCTGGTCAGCGGTGCGGTCACCACCGTCATGATGCTCGTGTCCGTCGCCGTGTCCTTAGTTGCACCAAAGCTTCGCAAACGCATTGGACTCGGTGCGCTTCTGCTCTTCGCCTTCGCCCTGCAAATTGGGATCGCGGCCGCCCTTGCGATCACCGGAACCGTGGCTGCAATCGGCGTATTGTTCCTGCGAATGGTGCCAAGCTCGCTATCTGGCCCCTTTATCATTGCGCGCATGCAACCGCTTTTGAACGATGAAAGCCGGGCCACGTTTTTGTCGCTCAAAAGCCTCGTGGGGCGGCTTTTGTTCTCGGCGAGCCTCTGGCTCGCAGCCTCTCAGGTGACGGACGTCGGGCTCATGACATTGGCGGATATTCAGTTCGTTCTGAAATGGTACGTCGGCGTCGGGTGCGTGGCGTTGTGCGCCCTTGCCTTTGCTGCCACGCGTATTCAAATCGAAGCGACAAATAAGCCGTAGAACGCGTGCGCTTTGGCGACGATCCCACACACATTTTGAAATTCGTGGGTACGGGTAAGCCGTAGTGTTCTCGCCAAACCGGATCGGATAAGGTGTGCCAAACGAATTGAAGAACCGTTCGGAAGTCGAATAAGTTTGTCGTTAAGCTTACAGCGAACGCCAAGCATCTCCGAAACGACTTGGCAAGGATACGGGCATGGAAAAAGAAACCCTACGATCGCTCACGATTGCTCAGGACGTGTCGGTTCGCGACGCGATCGCAGCAATTGATCGGTCGCGTCGTCAAATCGCCCTTGTCGTCGATCCGAATGGCAAACTGGTTGCCACTGTCACCGATGGCGACATCCGGCGAGGAATTCTGGCGGGTGTGGCGCTCGACGGCCCCGTGGCCCAAGTGATGCACAGGTTTCCAACCACGGTTCGACGCGGTGACAGCGACCTCGCCGTTCGTCAAATCATCCGCGACCGCAAGCTTCAGCACATTCCGGTTCTGGATGATGCGGGTCGCCTCGTTGACCTTGTTACACTCGAAGAGCTGTTTGAAGTCACCAGCAAATCGACGCGGGTTGTGCTGATGGCTGGAGGCTTGGGCAAACGTCTTCGCCCACTTACAGAAACGGTCCCAAAACCCATGCTGTTGGTTGGAGGCAAGCCGCTTTTGGAGCAAATCATCGGCGTGTTTGCCGAACAGGGCTTCTCGAATATCTCGATCTCGGTGAACTATCGCCGCGAAATGGTGCAGGACCATTTCGAAGATGGCACCGCTTTCGGTGTGAACATCGAATACATCGAAGAAGACGAACCCATGGGCACGGCAGGCGCACTCTCTTTGCTGAAAGAACGTCCGACCGAGCCTTGCATCGTGATGAACGGCGACTTGCTGGTCTCTTTAAAATTTGCTGACCTTCTCAAGTTTCACAATGACTTAGGTGCAACAGGAACAATGGTTGTGCGGGAATACGAACATCAGATCCCTTATGGCGTGGTGCGATCTCAAGACGGGCTGATGACCGGGATAGAAGAAAAACCGACCGAGCGCTTCTTCGTTAATGCCGGTATTTATGTTCTGTCGCCGCAAGCCTTTGACGAAATCCAGCCGGGCAAGCCGCTCGATATGCCCGACCTTCTGACGCGATTGCGGGAAAAAGGCAGCAAAGTCGGCGTGTTTCCTTTGGCGGAATACTGGCGTGATATCGGTCGCATTGGCGATCTCGAGGCGGCGCGCTCCGAGTTTGATCGCGTCTTCAAAGCATGATCGCGCCGCCCCCTGCATTGCGGGTTTTATTGGGGCCTCAAACGAAAGCGGCACATGGGCTGAATGATCTCGTGCGCGAAAACGCGATGACCCTCGCGAACGAAGGGTTCGGTGCATTCAGTAACCGGTTCGCAGCCCGCGCTTTGAGAAATATCGGCCGAAGCGAGCAAGCCGACCGCGAAAAGAACACGCAATTTATTCAAGATTTCAATCTGTTAGAGAATTCAAACGCCATTCTTTCGCCGATCAACTTCTTTGGCCCGCCCGAAGCGGCATTTCGATCAAGCGATCTTTTTCCAGACGCAGAGCGCGTGCTGGCGATGATGGCGCCGGTATTTTCTGATACATCAATGACCGCCTTCATCTCGATTGAACCCCTGCACGATTTCTTCTTTGGCCTTGTCAGTGATCGGCCCGTCGCACGGGTCGCATCCACGAAATGGGAGGCGCTCTACGAACTGGGCTGGTCTGATCTGGTAAGCGAAGTTGTGGACGGTCTCCCTGAGACCCCAATTCGTGTCATTACGCCCGGTGCGATCATCGAACGCCTTGGCTCCGTCACCGAAAACTTGTTCGGACCCGCCGCGCATTTGATCGACGTGACCGAACTGGCTCGGCGACAAAAAGCAAAGCCCAATCCGGACGAGATGAAAGAAAGGACCGGCATTGACGTCCTCACGGCCACGCTTTTGGAACAACGCTTTTCCGAGGATCTGGACGTAATCGCGAGCCTGCCAAACGTCGTGGTGTTGTAATGCCGCGCGCTACGATCCATCGCCGACATCTTCAATCGCAGGTCATTGGAAACTCTGTCTGTATCGCGGCGACGCGCAATGGCGACTTTGGTTTGTTAAGCTTCCTTAAGGGCGCAGACGTGGCGCAGATTCAAAAGGCGCTCGGCAAGGAATTGACGTCCGCAAGGCAAGTTGGCGGGGGCGTCCAAGCCAAAATACCCGAAACTGGCATTGCGGCGCTCGAAGAAAGCGAATTTAACCTCCTCGCAAATCGTCGCGTGCTGCTTGCAATTCGCAATGGTGAAACCGCAAAGGCTGCCCATGACTGGCTGAAACATTACGAACGCTTCGATGTAACCGGCGCGCTTATTTTCGATCGATCGCCTCCGGAACGCGCCAACGAATTCGCTGATGCGTTGTCTGTTCAATTGCAAAATTCCGATATTGACGCATCTATCGTCGTTGTCACATCCGACCAGCCAATGGGGCATTCAACACACAATGATGCCCGCAACCCAGCCATGGCACCGGGCGCCCCCCCACATGTTCGCGCAAAGCAATTAGAGAAGACGAGCTGGCACGCCCCGTTTTCCCAGCCCGTCTTGATCGAAGCGCTCCGGCACAGATTTCTTGGCGGAGCACGAAGTGTGGCCTTCTTCGATATCGCCGACGTTCTGCTTCCGGAGATCGCAGCACCCGATCCTTTTGCGCGCGCTGAGGCCGACGAGGCCGCAATCGTTGAACTCATTGGGCAGGAGATCTACCCTTGGAATCTCAAGAAGACGAAGCCCGCACAATTCGCCGACCATCGATATGTCCGCCAACAAGAACCGCGGCGCATCCACCGTTGGTGCGCTAACCTAAACAAGCTTGAAAATACCGCTCTTGTGCACCCAACTCGCAACCCCGAAAGCGCGCGCGAACCAAATGCAACTCCATCATTTGTTCGCGCGATGGGTGTGGTGTTTCCCGGAGCGCCCGTTTCGCAACTCGTTGATAAAGCTGATTTAATAGACATAACGGATATTCTGCCCAGTTTCGAGAATGTGTTTCCTGGCCCGACTGCGGCGGCAAACTCTTCGGGTTCAAATGGCCTCAAAGAACCGCCAACCGACCACGTTGTTGTCGTTTCCGCAATGAAAAACGAGGGTCCGTTTCTCATTGATTGGATTGCCCACAATCGCGCCATCGGCGTCGATGATTTCCTGATCTACACCAACGATTGCTCTGACGGTACCGACGCGCTTTTGGACGCGCTTGCGCGCTCTGGCGTCGTGACTCACCGGAAAAATCCGTTTCGCGAAACCGGCGGCGTTCCCCAACATGCTGCCTTCCGCGCGGCGGAAAAAGAGAAGATCTTCCAAGACGCGGGCTGGCTTCTGACACTCGATGTGGACGAGTACATGAATATCCGCGCGGGCCGCGGATGTTTGAGCGATCTTTTTGCCGCCGTACCAGACGCGAATGTGATTTCCATGCCTTGGCGTCTCTTCGGATCTGGCGATCTCGACCACTTCATTGACCAACCCGTTGTTGAACAATTTCAACATTGCGCGACGGAATACAGCCCGCGCCCGCATCAGGCGTGGGGAATGAAAACGATCTATCGAAACGCCGGGATATTTCGAAAATTGGGCGTCCATCGACCGAAGGGATTAGAGCCCGGCACCGCACAGCATATTCGCTGGGTGGATGGTTCCGGGCGTGATTTTCCGTCCGATATGTGGAAATCTGCGTGGCGTATGACGACGAAGACGTGGGGCTATGATCTTTGTTCGATCAACCACTACGCAGTGCGCAGCGCAGAAAGTTTTCTGATCAAAAGAGATCGCGGCCGCGTCAATCATGTCGCGCGCGATCAGGGTAAAGCCTATTGGTTTCGTATGAACCACAATGCCGAGCAGGACAGTTCAATCAGGCGACTGGACGACCTTGTTGCCTCCGAGAAATCAAAACTGCTTGCGTTGCCGGGGGTTCGCGACCTTCATGACAAGGCCGTGCATTGGCACAAGACCCGCATAAAAGAATTGTTGCAGAAAGATGATTATTTACTTCTTTACAATGAGATAACAGGCTCGCGCTTGAAGGCGTTGTCCCGAATCCTGACGCGGTTTGGGTCGAACGTTTTTTTGGCCGGCCCGGATGTCATCCCCGACGAAGTCCTGAACCGCCCCGCAAACGATGAATGGTCATTCACGATAAACTCCGCGGAGCGTCTCGACTAATCGAAAATAAGTTTAGCGTTAAACTAAATACTCTCCCAAACCAGATCGCCCGGCTGAATGGGCTTGCCATTCCACGAAATTGCGGTTGGCGCATAGTTGAATACGAACCGATGTTGCGCCGTTTCGCGTATACGCAATCCAGTTGGCATTTTTGTGGTCGCGATGCCAGCCGCCGCACAAGCCGTTTCAACCACCCGATCGTAGGCTTCATGATCCGGCCAACCACACAGGTACATCAAGCGACCGTTGGAAACCAAAGCAGGCATGTCATCTTGCGTCACGATTAGATTGACCTCGCGTGTGTCGACATGCTCGAACCAATGCACAAACGCGCCTCCGCCAGTCAACGGAACTTGTGATTTTGGCGGCAAGCTTTCAACGCGCGTAACTGTTGCATCGAGGTTGGGCAAATCGGGGGGAAGGGGAACGGGAATTGCGCCGTTCGGCGTTTTGGAAGCGGCACGCGGCCCAACCAATATTATACCGTCGTGGTCAGACAAGCGCTGCTTTAGCTCGCTCGACATCTCGGCGACGCCCGGTGCGCAAACGAGCTGGTATCCATCAAGCGAAGCGCTCGGCGGCACGATGTCAATCGTCAGGCCCGCTCGTCTTAGTGCTCTGTAACTATCTAAAACTAAACGAAAATAGCTAAAGTCAGCGCCCTGCGGTTGCGTGCCGATAATCCAGTCAGCGCTATAATCAAAGATCAAGGCCACGGGCGCCTGATTGATCTGCAACGCGCCAAATTCCTCAATCTCGTCCGCAACCTGACGTGCCTCTGAAAGCGCGGGGGCGTCTTCGCTGTCCGGTCGAAGCAGCCCAGCGTGATGCAACTCTTGCGCAAACGGTGCCTGCCGCCATCTGAAATAGCACACGGTTTCCGCCCCATGGGCAAAGGCCTCCCAAGCCCAAAGCCGCGCCATTCCGGGCAATGGGGCGGGGTTCCACGGGGCCCAGTTTACCGGACCCGGCTGCTGCTCCATCACCCACCAACGACCTCTGCCAACCGCGCGGTAAAGGTCATGGTGAAACGCCTGATTGTCCGGATCGCCCTGACGTAAATAGAGCGACTTGTCGGTGTCGCTTGCCTCTAGCCGATCGGATAAAAAACCAATCGGATAGCTGTCCCAACTCGCAATATCGAGGTCTTCTCCAAGTTCGAAATGATCAAACGACAGCTCGCGCCCCATGTAATTGTGGATCAATGGCCGATCCGTAAAACCTCGTAACACGTCGGCCTGAACCTTGTTGAAGGCGACGACCTGTGCGGAAGAGTATCTTTTAAAATCAATGACATGTGATGGATTCGGTTCTGTTACTGTCAGGTTTGGCAGCTCGACTTGATCGAAATTATCGTATTCCATCGACCAGAAAACGTTGCCCCAAGCCCGGTTCAGCGCGTCAATGCTTTGATACTTCTGCTGAAGCCACTCTCTGAACCCTTTAAGCGCCGCGTCAGAGTATGAAAGCGTCGTGTCATGGCAGGCGTATTCATTATCAATTTGCCAGGCTAGGACATGCGCGTTTTTCCCATACCGCTTGCCCAATTCGGCCGCCATCTTTGCGCATTCCGCTCGATATCCCAGATGGCTGAAGCAATAATGCCGGCGCGAGCCGAATTTGCGCACCCGCGCAGCGTCATCAACGCCAAGCATGTCGGGAAGTTTCTCAAGCATCCAACGCGGCGGCGTCGCAGTGGGCGTGCCAAGGATCACGCTCAGTCCCGCGTTCCCAAGCACATCTATCGCGCGAGCCAGCCAGTCAAAGTCGTACTGACCCGGTTTTGGTTCCAAGCGAGACCACGCAAATTCGCCAATCCGAACCCACTTTAGCCCGGCTGCAACCATGCGTTCGGCATCACTGGCCCAATCTTCTTCCGGCCAATGTTCGGGGTAATAACAGACGCCCAATGTCGGTTTCATAGCTGCATCCTAGCGGGTTAGGGGCCTTCTCGAAGATATTAGAGGCTTAACCCGAAAATTTCGACGAGGCTTTTTTCAACATTCTGCACCAGTTCAAAGCTGAATACGCGGCTCGGCTTGACCTTTTGCCACATTATCCAGGTAAAACAGCTTCCCGTTGTCGGGCGAGCGTTCTCTGTCGGCGTCCGAAACGCGGCCGCCGGCCGTCGTACAAAACAAGGTGGTCAAATCCGCGCCACCGAACGCCGGGCAGGATGAATGTGCCCCCGGAACGGCAATGTCACGAAGCAGCGTTCCGTCCGGCGCATAACACGCGACCCGCCAGCCATTCCACTGTGCATTCCATAGGTTCCCGTCGGCATCTATTACGGCGCCGTCGGCCCCAAATGGTTCACTCGACAGGTCCAGCCAGACCTCGGGCGTTCCAATCGGCCAGCCGTCTTCATTGAGACGCACGCGCTTCATCAGATTGTCGGCCGTGTCGCAAAAGTTCGCATAGCTTCGATCCGGGGCAAAGCAAATCGCATTCGGGATCGTGAGACCCGCGAAAAGCGGGGTCAATTCGCCTTTGAAATATCGGTATATTGTTCCCACTGGACCGGGATCTTGCTTGGACATCGTTCCGATCCAAAAGCCGCCCCAAGGATCGCCGCGACCGTCGTTCGACCTCGTGTCAGGATTGTCAGCCTCAAGCCCGATGACGTCCTCTTGCGCGCCAGTTTCGACGTTGAACCGGAACAAACGGCTTTCCGAGGCGACCAAAAGGTGCGTGTCGTCTATCCAGCCTGCCGCAGAGACATTTTCGTCAAATTGAAAGGCGCGCGAGACCCCGTCTTCCATCGTGTGGAGGGCACTGCCGTGAATATCAAACCAGAACATCTGCTGCCGCGTCGGGTGCCAAAGAGGTCCCTCGCCAAGACTGCAAACCGTATCGCTATACGCCTTCATGCCGCCAAGGAATCCCACATCGCCACGATGTCTTTTGCTTTTGCTGCAATCTCCGCGACCGCGTCGCCGGGCTTATAGATATTGCTGCCCAACCCAAAGCCATTTGCCCCGGCTTTCAGCCAGTCTTCAAAGTTGTCCGGGCCCACGCCACCAACCATGAACACTTTGGTTTCTGGCGGCAGAACAGCACGCAAAGCTTTTAGACCTTCTGTACCCATCTGAAATGCCGGGAAGACCTTCAGCCCGTCAGCACCCCATTTTAAAGCGTCAAAACACTCCGTAGGAGTCAATACACCCGGAAACGATTGCATCCCAAGCGTCTTGCACGACTTGATGACGGCTTTGTCGCAATTTGGCGAAACAACAAGCTGGCCGCCGACGCGATATACATGGGCTACCTGTTCTGCCTGTAAAACGGTTCCCGCGCCGATCAATGCGGTGTCGCCAACGGCCGCCACCATGCGGCCAATGGATTCAAACGGGTCCGGTGAATTCAAAGGAACTTCGATCCGGTCAATGCCGGCATCGACCAGTGCTTCTGCGACTTCCGCCGCCTCGCGTCGCTCGATCCCTCGCAAAATTGCAATCAATGGTCTGCTCATGTGGCGCTCTCCAAAATCTGATCTCGAGCCGATGCCAACCCGGCAAGCGTAATCGCCGTCGCATCCGCCAGTTCTGTGGCCGCGCCCTGCGATGAAAGGGCGGAATCGTAGTGCGCACACAGCCGATTATCACCAATTAAAATAATGCGTTGCCCCAGCCAGTATGCGCGGGCGGCGGCAAGCTCCATTCCTATCAAAAGCCCCGATAGCCGCGCGCGGGCGGCGTCCTGACTTGCGCCATTCACCAAATCGTCCGCACGAAGCGCAAACAGTTTTGAGGCGATGGCCTCGGGTCTCGCGATCGTCTCACTAACGGCCGCTTCGAACGCGTCCGCGTCCCAGCCTGTTCCGATGGAGTGCCGAAGCACCGATGATTTCGCCAAAAGTCCGAAGGTTTCTCCGGTCATAAACGTGCGAAAACTGACGACTTCGCCCGCGGAGATCTGTGCCCATTTGGTGTGTGTGCCCGGCAGGCACAAAATCCCGTCAAAGCTCGGTTCCTTGCGAAGAAACCCTGCGATCTGAGTCTCTTCTCCGCGCATAACATCCGGTGGGTTCACCTGTTTCAGACCCGGAACAATATGAACAGAAAGCCTTGGATCGCGCACATCGGGCCGGGCAAGGATTGGGCTCATCGGGCGCGTTGGCACCGCTGCATAAGGTGCTTCGCACCATCCCTGTCGTGACCCCACCATTCCACAGGCGACGATCATATTTGTCCCGGCGCCAAGCCACGGTTCAATGAGTTCCAACAACGCGGGCTCAAATTCCGATTGCTTGAGCGAACTCATGCCCTTGCCTGATGATGCCTCGGCTACCGGCACATCCTCGCGCATGGCCCACGCGCGCAAATTCGACGTTCCCCAATCAACGGCGATCCAGTCTGCATATGATGAATGCGCCGACATCAGCCTGTCACGACCACTCCGCCGTCAACAACCATCGCCTGACCCGTCATCGCGCTTGATGTCTTAGACGCCAAGAACAAGATTGGTCCCACGATATCCTCGGGCTTCAAATGCTCTTTAAGGCACATGCGTTCCATGTGCGCATCCAATGCTTCGGGGCTGGCCCACTTATCCATCTGTTTCTCAGTCAAAACCCATCCTGGTGCCAATGCGTTCACGCGTATCCCGTCCGGGCCAAACTCCCGCGCCAGTGAGCGGGTAAGTCCGTTAATGCCCGAATTGGACGCGGTATAAATCGCATATCCCGCATTGCCCATCATATAACTGATCGACGTAAAGTTAATAATTGATCCGCCACCAGCCGCTTTCATGAACGGAATGACCGCTTGGCAAGAAAAGAAATAGGACTTCAGGTTGATGGATTGCGACCAATCATAGAATTCTTCGTCGACATCCATCGTCGCATGTCGCTGATCATTTGCGGCGTTGTTGACCATCACCGTGACCGGACCATGGGCCTCGCTGGCTTCTGCAACCCTTTGTTTCAAAAGATTAACGTCCGTCACGTCGCATTGGAGGAACAAAGGTGTGTTACCGGTGCGCTCACCAACCTCTTGGGCAAACTCCGAGGCATCAGATCGTTGAACAAATGCAACTTTCGCCCCCTGACGCAGAAATCCCTCAGTCAGATAGGCCCCAATGCCAGCGCCGCCGCCGGTGATGAAAACGCTCGCACCCTTAAGGTCGGGATATGTCGCTTGGGTCATCTTTGGTTCCTCTCTTAATTCAGGTGAAAAGGCCCGAAATTGGTCCGTGGCACTCGCTCACAACCGTTCGCCTTCCACTACCCACATTGATTCTGGGAAAGACCATGGCAAGGTGATCCCGTGGCTCATCAAATATTGCCCCGATACCTCCACCGGCCCGTCTTTAAGGGCAGGGGAGCCGCGCGAAAGCGTCGATGCGGAATTCCGATTGATCAACGTCACTTTGTAACGTGCATTCGGATCAAGGCGTGTCAGCCGGATCGGCCGAGGGGCTATTTGCGCCGAGGTCGCGGCTTTCCCGGCAAATACAACGAACCGATGTCCGTCGCGTGCTTCCTGCTGCTCGGCAATCACGGCAGGGTCACTGCTATCCAGGCGCAGAATATCCGCATCCAGCATCCATTCGCGGTTGTGCTTCCACCACGAGGTTACCTCGCGAAGAACCGCGGCCTCTTCCTCGGAAAGCTCGCGCGGATCCATCTCGAACCCCATGTGGCGCTGCGCGGCAACCCAGGCTCGGAATCGAATATCCAAAGTACGGCCCGACGTGTGGCACACCCGTGGCCCGACGTGGCTCCCGGTGATCGCGGCCGGCAGGAAAAGCGACGCGTTGTGCTGCATGCGCAACCGTTCCAAAGCGTCATTGGAATCCGACAGCCAAACGCGCTGAGTTCTGCTCAGAATGCCAAAATCAATGCGGCCACCTCCCGATGCACAGCTTTCGATCTCCACGTCTGGGAAATCAGCGCGCAAACGATCGATCAAAGCATACGACCCGCGCGTCTGCGCGGCATCGGGCATCGGAAGCACCCGGTTGTGGTCCCACTTGATATAGTCAATCGGGTATTCCCGCAGGATTGCCGCCATCCGATCATAAATGAAATCGCGCACATCCGTGCGGCTCATATCAAGCGCCATCTGTTGCCGCCCAAGCAACTGATCTTCCGACCCGGCGGCCCAATCAGGATGCGCACGAAACACATCTGAATTGTGGTTGATCATTTCGGGCTCGAACCAGATGCCGAACGTCATGCCGAGCGAATGAACGTGGTCGATCAGCGGATGAAGCCCCTCGGGATACTTGCGCGTGTCGACTTCCCAATCGCTCAGTGAAGATGTGTCGTCATCGCGCTGCCCAAACCACCCGTCGTCAAGCACGAACCGCTCCGCTCCAAGATCAGAGGCGCGCGCGGCAATGTCTTTCAAAACGTCCAGCTTGTGATCAAAATAAACCGCTTCCCAGCAATTGTAATGCACCGGGCGCGCGGCTTCCGGCTTGGGCCAGGTGACAATGCGATCCCGCAGATGTCGTTGAAAACTCACGGCAATCCCGTTCAGTCCATCGGATGAATAGACCGCGTACAGCGGCGCAGACCGGAATTTCGTGCTTGGAGCCGTTTCCATTCTTGCCGCATGCCCAAACTGGATCTGGCGCCGCCCATCGGGCAATTCTTCGGCCACCATCCGATGACCACCCGACCAGCCATAATGAAAGCCCCATGCCTCGCCTTGGGTGTTGCTTGCACCGCATCCGGGCACAATCAGCGCCGGAAAATGCTCGTGACCAGTCCGTCCTGTCCGGTTTTCGCGGTAGCGAATGCCCGGCGACCACGCGGTCCGGTTAAGATGAAACTCGCCGCACCAACGACCGGTGACGTCAATCATCTCTTCGGAATGCTGGGGTGCCGGAAGAACCGGCGCTGACAACCAATGCAGGTGAATAGGCGCGTCTGCCGAAATCTCTGACGTTAACGTGAAAATGTGGGTCTCCGGATCCAGCGCGATTTCTGCCCGATAGCGCAGCCCGTTCGCCTCATCCGAATAGTCAAGCACCAGCGCGTGCTCCTCCAGCGTTTCGCCTGTAAAACAAAACTTCGGAAGCAAAGGTGTTCCGTCATGAGCGCGCAAAATCAAGCCGGGTTGTCCGGGGAAAGTGCGCACGGCTTCGGGGCAAATTGACAGGTCGGGGTTCTCGTCCAACATCCCGCCAGTAACATCCAGCTTGCTCGCCGCCGATAGCACGGCGGCGTCGTCCTCTTTTGGAAGCGGGGCGCCCCAGTATACAACTTCGGGCAAACGTTCTCTATTGGCCGCCAGCACTAATGTCTGGCGACCGTCATCCAGTCGCCAGTTCTGCATTATTTGACGGCACCCAGTGTCAGGCCTGCAATGAAGTGCTTCTGCATCAGGAAGAACATCAAGACCGGGGGCAGGGCGGCGACAATCGAACCTGCACTCATCAAGTGATAAGCGGCCCGGAATTGCGCGTTAAAGCTCGTGATCCCCGCAGTGACTGGTTGGCTTTCGGGGCCTTGTGTCAGCACGACTGCCCAGAAGTAATCGTTCCAGATGAAGGTAAAGATCAGCACCGCAAGCGCAGCAAGTGCGGGCTTCATCAGTGGCAAAACCACGTACCAGAAGATCCGCCATTCGGCCACGCCTTCGACGCGTGCCGCTTCAATCAACGGGAACGGCAATTGCCGGATAAAGTTCCGCATGAACAGCGTACAAAATCCTGTTTGGAATGCGATATGGAACAAAACCAAGCCTGTCTTTGTGTTGTAAAGCCCCATGTCGAGCGTCAGATCACGCACGGGCACCATCAAAATCTGGAACGGCACAAAGTTGCCCGCCACAAACATGAAGAAAATCAACAGGTTCGATTTGAACTTGTAAATGCCCAAGGCAAACCCGGCCATTGCCGACAAAGCTACCGCGCCAAACATCGTTGGCACTGTAATCAGAACAGAATTCAGCATGTACCGCGGCATGTCCGAATTGAAAAAGACCTGTCCGTAATTGTTGACGAATTCGAACGATCCAGGCGCACCCCAGTAGTTCCCTTGGGTGAAGTCCGTGTCCGGTTTGATCGAAAAGACGGCAACCGCAATCAGCGGCAAAAGCCACAAGATCAGCGAAATCGGCAGCAGTGTTTTATAGGCGATCTGCGCACCCGGTGAGGCACTTTGAATTGGTTTAGGAAACATGGCTCAAATGTCCTCTCTGGCGGGCAAGGTGGCCTGAAATTTCTTAGTAAGCGAAGCACGCACGATGTCATAAGAGATAACAATGCGGTGCTTTAGCTCGTCTTTTGGCGCGGTCTCGGGAAGCTTGATCCAGCTTTTGTGAAAGTAAGGAGCCTTCACGCCAACACCGGCATCAATAAGCATCGAGGCGGTTTCCACATCAGCGGTTTTGACCGACACACCTGGGTCGATCGCCCCAATGCACGCGTACATCTTGCCGCCGACTTTCCAGGCGTCGTGACCGCCGCCCCACGGATCGGAAACTTCGGATCCGGGAAGCAGTGTGCAGATATCTGCGACGGATTTGCGGAATGCTGTGTTCATCGGTCTGTGTCCTCTTTCCACATCGACCAAAGGAAGTAGGCAATGAAGAACAGCATGATCAGGAACAGAACAACTGCGATTGCCGCGCCGTACCCCATGCGGAACCCGTATTCCGAGAGCGCTTTCTCGAACATGTAGAACGACAAGACACGTGTTTGCCCGAACGGGCCACCGTTCGTCATTATCGAGATAAGGTCAAACGAGCGCAGTGCGCCGATGATGGTCACGACAAACGCAATGAACGTTGCGGGTTTCAGTTGTGGGATGATCACATACCAAAGCATCTTCCAGCCCTTCGCGCCATCAAGACGCGCGGCCTCAACTTGCTCGGGATCAACCGCATTCAGCCCGGTAAGATACAAGATCATGCAATACGCCGTCTGCGGCCAAAGACCGGCGGCAATGATGCCGTATGTCGCAAGCGTCGGATCACCCAGAACATTCACCGGACCAAGCCCGACCCATCCAAGGATGCCCGACAACAGGCCTTCGTTCGGCAGATAGAACCAGCTGAACACCAGACCGACAACAACCTGAGACAGAACGAACGGGAAGAAAAACAGCGACTTATAGATACGAATGCCCGCAACGGTTTGGTTAAGGAACAAGGCGATGAACAAGCCGGCAGGAATGGCCAGAAGATAGAACAGCAGCCATTTCAGGTTGTTCCACAACGACACCTCAAAAGCGCCGTCGTCCATCAGCTCAACGTAATTGTCCAAGCCGACCCAACGCGCTTCCCCAAGACCGTCCCAGTCGTAAAAGCTGATGTTGATCGATTGAAAAATAGGGATGATCACATAAACGGCAAAGAACAAGATTGCCGGTGCGAGAAACAGCCAAGGCGTGATGGCGATTTCATTGCGCTTGTACCAACCACGATTTGTTGGTGTGTCAGTATTGCTGGCGATAGCCATGGCAACGCTCCCCTTATATCCGCGGCGCATGCGAAAACCCAAAAAATGTCAGGTTTTCGAATGGGTCGTCTGACGGAAATGGCCGGGCGAACGTGCCGCCCGGCCAAATAGTCTTACTTGTAGACGCGCGCGCGAACTTTCTCGAGGCGGTTCAGGATGTCATCCAGATTGTCTGGGAACACCATGAATTCCTGGAAGCCCTGCATCGCTTCTGCAGCCATCTCAGCTGGGAAGTCGCGGTCAAAGAACTGCGCAACACCACCTGGGCTGTTGGACGAAAGCATTTCAAAGCCTTCGTTCAGGAACTTGTCGTCATCCACAGCCGAACCTGCATTCACAGGAAGCTGACCCAAGTTCGCACCGTTGTTGATCTCGGTCTGAACGTTGGCCGAAACAACGAAGCGCAGGAATTCACGTGCAGCTTCTTTGTTCGCAGCATTCGCAGGAATGTGGAACGTGTCTGTTGGCGCATCTTCTGCCAACGCAACGTCTGGGTTGATTGCTGGGAACTGATAGAAGTCCAGCTGATCATCCGTCAGACCTGCTTCACGCAAAGGTGCGACAGCAAAGTTACCCATCAGGTACGATGCAGCTTCACCATTAACCATGAATGGAAGCGCTTCCTGCCAAGAGTAGTTCTGGTGGTTGGCAACAAAGCCACCCATGTCGATCAGCTCTTTCCAGTTTGCGAAAGTCTGGCGAACACCGTCGTCCGTCCAGGCTACATTACCGGCAGCCATATCCATGTGATAATCAAAGCCGTTTGTCCGCAGGTTCAGATAATCGAACCAACCGCCAGCAGTCCAAAGGAACTTCGAACCGATGGTGTAGCAGGCACGACCAGAAGCCACGATTGCCGCACAGTTTGCCTTCTCTTCTTCCCAGGTTGTTGGCTCAGAAAGGCCAAGCTCTGCGAAGATGTCTTTGCGGTAATAGATGCCCCACTGATAGTAAGTATAGGGAACGCCCCACTGCTTACCGTCGATGGTCATTGCACCTTTTGTCGAAGCCAGGTTGTTGGCGATGTCTTCTTCAGCCCAAAGGTCTGACACATCTTCGAAAAGACCAGCTTCCACATATGGGCGCATCCGGTTGGCGGCGTACCATGTGGCAACGTCTGGGCTGTCAGCTGTCAAAAAGTTCCGGATTTGCGTCTTGTACGCTTCCCGGTCAATGACAGTTGTTTCAATATTCAGATCTGGATGCATTTCAGCAAAGTCCGCGATCATCGCTTCCATCGTCGCACGCGGCGCTGGGTTAGATGTGTCGAGGAAGATCTTAAGATCGCCTGACAGCGCGTGGCTGCCTGCGAAAGCCCCGCCTGCCGAAACGGCAGCAAGGGTAAGCGACGCGACGGTCGCCTTGAGCATGGAACGCATGGTGTCCTCCCTATAGTCCCATTATGAAATGAGTTCCATTATTTGAAACTCGGTTTTGCATATTGAAATCCTAACACGGAATCGGTAAGGGTTGTCAACAGTCGCATGAGGAAAAGCCGTTCACAAACGGTGCGCGACAGGGAGGAAACCATGGCTGGCACTACCAGCGGAGACGGAACGGTCGGCAAAGCCCTAGAGGTGCTTGATCAGGTTGCTGCATATGGCAAACCCGTGCGTTTTTCCGACCTGTTGGAGGCCTCGCCTTTTCCAAAAGCAACGCTCTATCGCTTCGTCCAAACGCTGACCAATCAGGGCATGCTGTCCTATGATTCGGAACGCCACACATATGCACTTGGTGTGCGTCTTGTGCGGTTGGCGCACGCGGCGTGGCAGCAATCGTCGCTGGCACCCATTGCCAGACCTTACGTCGATGCCCTTGCGCATGATGTCGGAGAAACCGTGCATTTGGCGCAGCTCGATCATGCCCAAGTGCTCTATGTCGACAAACGCAATGCGACCACGCCGATCGAAATGTTTTCCTCTGCGGGCAAAGTCGGTCCGGCCTATTGCACCGGCGTTGGCAAAGCGATGCTGGCCTATATGGACGGACCCGACCTGACGTCGATCCTGGATCAGCAAAGTTATCACCGGTTCACTGAAACGACGCTCGCGTCCGCCGAAGAATTGAGATCCGAACTGCGCGATATCCGTGAAAACGGCTACGGATTTGACCGTGAAGAACACGAGCCCGGCATTATTTGCGTGGCGCTGCCGATACTATCCGACGGTGGGCGCGCAATTGGGGCGCTTTCGGTCACCTCATCAACAGATCGCCAAACGCTGGCGGGATTAGAAAGACTGGTTCCTCGAATTACCGAGGCAACCACAGCTATCGCACGGGATGCGCAGGATTGGCGCTTTCCCGATAAACAAAGACACACAGCAAATGCGGGGACTAAATAATGTCTGGTGTGACCCTCAATAACGTGATCAAGCGCTACGGCGATGTACAAGTGATCCATGGCGTCGATCTCGAGATCAATGACGGCGAGTTCTGTGTTTTCGTGGGCCCATCGGGCTGCGGTAAATCCACACTTTTGCGCATGGTTGCCGGTCTGGAAGAAACGACCGAAGGCCAGATGATGATCGGTACGCGCGACGTGACCCGCATGGATCCTTCCGAGCGCGGCGTTGCGATGGTGTTCCAAACCTACGCGCTTTATCCGCATATGACGGTCGAAGATAACATGGGGTTCGGCCTTAAAATGAACGGCCACCCGGCAAGCGAGATCAAAGAAAAAGTCTCGGCTGCCTCGAAAATTCTTAAGCTCGATGAGTACCTTAAGCGCAAGCCGGCAGCACTATCGGGCGGTCAACGCCAGCGGGTTGCTATTGGGCGTGCCATTGTTCGCGGCCCCGAAGTGTTCCTCTTTGATGAACCACTTTCGAACCTTGACGCCGAGCTTCGTGTTGAAATGCGTGTCGAAATCGCGCGCCTTCACAAGGAAATCGGCGCGACCATGATCTATGTGACGCACGATCAGGTCGAAGCCATGACGCTGGCCGACAAAATCGTGGTTCTGCGCGCGGGCATCATTGAACAGGTCGGCGCTCCCCTCGAACTCTATCGTAACCCCGACAACAAGTTCGTAGCAGGCTTCATCGGCTCGCCAGCGATGAACTTTGTCGAAGGTGTCGTCAAAGGCGGCGTCGTTGACGTGCCCGCATTCGGCGGCAGCGTATCGCCCGAAGTGACGCTCCCGGCAGAGGGCACCGAAGTCATTATCGGCCTACGTCCGGAGCATGCCGAGATCGACCAAAGCGGTGACACGTTCACAGTCGAACTGACAGAAGCGCTTGGTGGCGTCAGCTTTGCCTATCTCACCTCGAAAACCGGCGAGAAAATGATCATCGAAGAGCGGGGCGACATCCGCTCCAAGATCGGCGATACGGTGTCTCTCAACTACGAACCCCGCCGCTTGTACGCCTTTGATCGGGCCAGCGAATTGCGCATCCGCTAGGCCATCCAATCAAACAACGCATCAATTATTGAAGAAGCGGGCCGCGAAAGCGGCCCGTTTTTTCGTCGCAATCTGCCGGGCAATGGTAAAACAACCGTCAAAATGGCTCCATGCGCGCAATTTCCCCTATGGTCCGCGCAATAAAAACCTGCTTGAAGGCGGCGCATGACAATCGATGTCCTCATAGAAGATGACCGGTGGACGCACCTCATGGCGTCCGCCCTGCCAAGCCGTGCCATCGAGACCGTGCTTCGTCATCTGGACCTCGATCCAACGGCATGGGACGTCGCCGTGCTCGCATGCAACGACGCGCGGATCGCTGAATTAAACAAGGCGTTTCGAAACGTCGCAAAGCCCACGAATGTGCTCTCATGGCCCAGCGAAGAACGCGCCGCGGCAACGCCCGGGCAAAAGCCGCCTTCTCCGAGCGGGGACCCTGAACTGGGTGACATCGCCATCGCCTTTGAAACCTGCACCCGCGAGGCGGCGGCTTTTGATCGCGACATTGCTGATCACACAACCCATCTTCTGGTGCATGGGGCGCTGCATCTTTTGGGCTACGATCACGTTGAGGATATAGACGGTGACTTGATGGAAGCCACCGAAATCGCAATACTTGCACAACTTGGTGTCGCGAACCCATATGTTGGGAACACGACGATTGAGTCGATTGATGATGGAAAGGGTTAATGGACCAAACCACCGAAGGTTCCTCTAACGCGGCGCAAGGCGCGCGTAACGAAGAGGACGATGAAAGTTCGAGGGGCTTTTTTGGTCGCCTCATTGACGTAATTAGTGGCAACGACGACGGCGCGGGTATTCCGCCGACGATGGTTGCGGCAGATGGCACACCACATGGCGGGATGGCAAACCTGACGCGCTTGCGCGTCGAGGATGTTATGTTGCCAAAGGTCGAAGTCGTCGCGGTCCCGATCGATATCTCACAAGAGGATCTGGTCGAGGTCTTCCGCGATAGCGGTTTGACGCGCCTACCGGTTTATCGCGGCACGCTGGACAGCCCCGTTGGCCTTGTCCACCTTAAGGATTTTTCCCTCAAGCACGGCTTCAACGGCAACGGCAGCGAATTCCAGCTGAGCAATATGCTCCGCCCCTTGCTCTATGCGCCGCCCTCGATGCCCATCGGGGTGCTGCTTCAGAAAATGCAGAACGACCGCATGCACATGGCTCTCGTGATCGACGAATATGGCGGCGTGGATGGACTAGCAACGATTGAAGACCTGATCGAACAGGTGATCGGCGAAATCGAAGACGAACACGACATAGCCGAGGGCCATTTCTGGACACTTGAAACACCCGGTTGCTATGTGGCTCAGGCCCGAACACCGATTGAGGATTTCCAGACCGAGATTGGATATCGGCTGGTCAACGAAGAAGATGAAGAAGAGATCGATACGCTCGGCGGGCTGGTTTTCATGCTGGCCGGTCGCGTGCCATCGCGTGGCGAGATCGTCAAACACCCCGCGGGGTTTGATTTCGAAGTCGTCGACGCCGACCCGCGCCGGATCAAACGACTTCGTATTCGACTAAAATCGGCGAAGGCGGCCGAGTAGGGGCCCATGTTGCCGCGATTCCAATTGATGAGTTTCGCGGCAGCAAGCGGTGCGCTCGCCGGACTAGGGCATGCGCCCTTTCATCTCTGGCCCGTTTCACTCGTCGGCTTTGCTGCGCTGACCTATTTGGTGGCGCGCCATGGCAGGCCGGCGCTGGCCGGATGGTGTGGCGGCGTTGGCTATTTCGCCATTACGTTGCACTGGATCATCGAGCCCTTTCTTGTCGATATCGCGCGCCACGGTTGGATGGCTCCCTTTGCTCTCGTGTTGATGGCGGGCGGTTTGGCGCTCTTTTGGGGGCTGGCGGGATGGGTGTCCCGATTTGGTGCACAATTGCAACCTCTGGTCTGGGCGCTTGCGCTTGGGTGCGCCGAATTTGCCCGCGGCCACGTATTCACCGGATTCCCATGGGCGCTGCCTGCCTATATCTGGGCCGACACGCCCTTGATCATGGCGTCTGCCTATGTGGGACCCTACGGATTAAGCGCGCTGACCCTTCTGGTGACGGCGCTACCGTTCCTCGGAGCGCGCCTGTGGCTTGGCGCAATCCCGATGGCGATTGTCGCCTTGTCCGCACTCACACTGTCTCTTCCCGAAGCGTCCTTTGAACCTGCGCCAAAGACGGTGCGTCTCGTTCAGCCCAACGCCCTTCAACATGAAAAATGGGATCCAGAGAAGGCGCATATTTTCGTCGAACGTCTGATCGAGTTCACGGCCGCCCCAAAAGACGACCTCGACATCATCCTCTGGCCGGAAACGGCGATCCCGTACCGCCTCCAGAACGCCACGCCCGTGCTGGCACAAATATCGGCCGCCGCACAAGGCGTGCCCGTCGTCACCGGGATCAACCGGATCAATGACGGCCTGTTCCACAACTCGCTGATTTCAGTCGGCTCAACCGGCCAGCCCACGGAAATCTATGACAAGGTTCACCTTGTTCCGTTCGGCGAATACATCCCGTTCGGGCAATTGGCCCGGATCATCGGAATGCGCAGTTTCGCCGCGCGCGATGGGTATGGATTTAGCGCGGGCGAAGGGGTGCGAGCGATTGAGACACCGCTTGGTCGGGCCCTGCCGCTGATCTGTTACGAGGCGATATTCCCCGGCCACGGTCGCGACCTCGCTGATCGTCCCGACTTTATCATGCAGATTACCAATGATGCGTGGTTCGGAACCTTCTCGGGACCGTTCCAGCATCTTGATCAGGCGCGATTCCGGGCCGTGGAACAAGGCCTTCCGCTTGTGCGGGCTGCAAATACCGGCGTTTCAGCAGTGATTGCTCCGAACGGTGAAATTACTGAAATGCTGGGATTGGGAGAGGCCGGATTTCTTGATGCGGCCATGCCAAATGCGGTTTCTCCGACGCTTTACCGCCAAATTGGTGACATTCCGGCGCTCGCGTTAATGATTGTTGCATTGTGCGCGCTCTTATTGCTCGCGAGACGCAACACCATTGCAATGAGTGTGCGAAAAAGGTAGTCGGCAATTTCCGCCACAACGGCTTCCTGACGTGGTGTGGACCAACCAATGGAGCGCAATTCATGAATCGCGAGAACTATATTTTTACGTCCGAAAGTGTTTCGGAGGGCCATCCCGACAAAGTGTGTGACCGGATTTCAGATGCAGTTCTCGATGCATTTCTGAGAGAAGAACCAGAAGCACGGGTCGCAGCCGAAACCTTTGCAACCACCAACCGCGTCGTAATCGGGGGCGAAGTCGGGCTTTCTGATCCTTCTAAGCTGACAACTTATCTGGAGCGTGTGGAAAGCATCGCACGCGAATGTATCCGTGACATCGGTTACGAGCAGGACGAATTCCATCACGCAACGTGTAAGGTGACCAACCTGTTGCACCGTCAGTCGGCGCATATCGCCCAAGGCGTCGACGCCAAGGACAACAAAGACGAAGGCGCTGGCGATCAGGGGATCATGTTCGGATACGCCGTGCGCGAAACGCCGGAGCTTATGCCCGCACCGATCCATTATGCCCACGCCATCCTGCGTCGCCTGGCCGAAGTCAGAAAGTCCGGGCAAGAGCCATTGCTGCGCCCGGATGCCAAAAGCCAGTTGAGCCTGCGCTATGTCGACGGAAAACCGGTTGGCGTGACTTCGATCGTCTTGTCGACCCAGCACGAAAGCGAAGATCAAAGCTCGGACGATATCCGCGCAATTGTTGAACCCTATATCCGCGAAGTTCTGCCCGAAGGCTGGTTGACGTCCGAAACGGAGTGGTGGGTCAATCCGACCGGCACATTTGTGATCGGTGGTCCCGATGGCGATGCCGGTCTGACTGGCCGCAAGATTATTGTCGACACATATGGCGGCGCTGCCCCGCATGGCGGAGGGGCGTTCTCTGGCAAAGACCCAACGAAAGTGGACCGTTCGGCGGCCTATGCTGCGCGCTACCTTGCCAAGAATGTCGTCGCAGCCGGAATGGCAGAGCGCTGCCTGATCCAGCTTTCCTACGCAATTGGCGTGTCAAAGCCGCTTTCGGTCTATGCCGATACTTTTGGGTCGGGTGACGTCGCGCCCTCGGATATCGAAAAGGCCGTCCAATCTGTCATGGACCTCAGCCCGCGGGGCATTCGCGAGCAATTGCAGATGAACCGTCCGATTTATGAGCGCACCGCGGCTTATGGGCATTTCGGGCGTGCGCCCGAGGCAGATGGTGGTTTTTCCTGGGAAGCCACAGATTTGGTGGACGCGCTGAAACGCGCTGTTTAAGATTTCGCCGACTGCGTCGTCGAGGTAGGCGGGGGACGCTGTCCCCCGCGCCCCCTTGGAGTATTTGAAAGAAAAATGAAGGGGCGGGGATGCGCTTTACAATTGCGATTGATGGACCTGCCGCGGCTGGCAAGGGAACGATATCACGCGCGGTGGCAACGGCCTTTAAATTCCAACATCTAGATACGGGGCTTTTGTATCGCGCAGTTGGACGACGTGTGTTGGACGGTGTGCCGGCCATCATTGCGGCATCGACCCTTCGGCTTCGTGATATTGCGCGCAACGATTTGCGCACACCAGAAGTGTCTGAGGCGGCTTCGAAAGTTGCGGTGAACAAGGACGTGCGCGCGGCATTGGTACAGTTTCAGCGTGATTTTGCAGAGCGCGAAGGCGGCGCGGTTCTGGATGGTCGTGATATTGGCACGGTCATTTGCCCGGGCGCCGAAGTGAAATTGTTTGTGACCGCAAGCGACACGGCGCGCGCGCATCGCCGCTGGCTGGAGCTGCGCGATGCGGGTCACGATGTCAGCGAAGCGGTTGTTTTGGGTGACGTTCGCATTCGCGACACACGCGACGCAGAACGCGCCGAGGCGCCAATGGTGGCAGCCGATGACGCGCATGTCTTGGATACGTCGGACATGTCAATTGACGAGGCGGTTGCCGCGGCGGTTGAGATTGTTCGAGCGAGAATGGAAAAGCAAACATGACGATCAAACGCACGAAGCTGGGCCAGAATGGCCCTGAGATTACGCAATTTGGCCTTGGGGCCATGTCGTTCGCGGGCATTTATGGGCAGGCGAGTGTCGAAGACAGTCACGCCGTTCTGGATGCCACACGCGCGGCGGGTGTAAGTCATATTGATACCGCGAATGTCTATGGAGGCGGGCGTTCTGAGGAAATCGTCGGATCCTGGCTGGCGGCCAATCCGGGCGCACGCGAGACGGTGACAATCGCGACCAAGGCCGGGATCACGGGCAATCCGGAACGGCGTTTCGACAATTCGGCGGCCTATCTGGAAAACGAACTTGATGGCAGCCTCGCGCGGCTTGGCGTCGATTATGTGGATTTGTTTTATATTCATCGCCGCGAGGCCGATATCCCCATCGAAGACGTCACGGGATCGCTGGCGCGGCTTGTGGAAAAGGGAAAAGTGCGGGGGATCGGGTATTCCGAGATTGCGCCGACGTCCTTGCGGAAAGCCCACGCGGTGCATCCGGTCACGGCTGTTCAATCAGAATACTCGCTTTCGACGCGCGCGCCGGACTTGGGCATGGTTCAAACCTGCGCGGCGCTGGGCGTTGCGTTTGTGGCGTTCTCGCCTGTTGGCCGGTCGTTGCTCACCGACAAGCCTTTTAGTAAGGATCAATTAAACGAGATTGCGTTCCTGCGAGACAATCCGCGCTTCACGTCGCCAAATTTCGAGGCGAATTTACAGGCGGTCGAGCCATTCCGGGCTTTGGCTCGTGACATGGGGGTTCCGACAGCTGCGTTGGCAATCGCATGGACAATGGCGCAGGGCGATCATGTCATTCCGATCCCTGGCACGAAATCGTTGGCGCATTTGGAAGAGCTTTTGATCGGGGCGCGAATGGCGCTGACCTCCGAGGATGTGGCCGCGATTGAAGCGGTTTTACCGCTCGGGTGGGCACATGGCGATCGCTATACAGAGACCCAATGGATCGGGCCTGAGAAATACGGTTGAAACTACGGGCTTTTTCCGGGGTAACCCATGGGTTACCTCTGGTTTTCAATTCAATCATTAACCTTTTGGTTTTAAACGTTAAAAATTTCTAATCGCATGGCGCTTAGTGTCATCTATCTGTCTTATGTTTGGGATGGCCAGAATTCCAAAGTCACAAGCAAAGCTGCGCGCTCTCAGTATGTTTGGAGGCGCTCGGTTCAGAGCCAGCGTCGGGTCTGCCGACAGTAAGCGGGATAGGTGTCGGGAAACTGACGCGTGAGGTAGCGTTCCTCTGGTCCAATCATCCAGCGGTCGAGGATCAGGGCGGTCAGCGCCGCAGTTGCCAGCATCCAAAGTGACCCGGCGACGATTGCGCCGCCGAGCACGGCAATAACTGCGCCGAGGTAGTTCGGGTTGCGTGACCAAGCGAATGGGCCGGTCGTGACGAGTTCGGTGGTCGGGATTTCGGGCAGAGATGGTTGGTTCGCTTTATCGAGGTGTCGTTTCGACAAGATAATTAACGCAAAACCGCCGGTCGCGATTGCGAGGCCGATCGGTACGCCGATCCAAAGCGAGAGGCCGGGAATTGTCGGCCAGAGCCACTCGGCGAAGGCGCCAAGTAGCAAAAGCGGGAAGATGACCACATCGCTGATCTTCCAAGGGTGTGAATGTGCGGCAAGGTTGCTCTGCATGAAGGCGGTCTGCACAAATTGGCTTGAAAACGCAACGGGCCTTGCGTTGCTGGGGAGTTCGCCCTATGAAGCGCCCGTCAAAGCGGCGGTTACAGCTGTGGACGCGAGACTTGAGCAGGGTCGGTTACCGCCGACCCTTCTTATTTGCGTTCCGCGGAAATGATCGTCAGAGACCAACCCTGAAAGACCGGCGGAGACAACCGCGCGGCCAGTTAAATCGAAGATAGGAAACGATAAACGCATGTGCGCTAAAGCAACGATGGAGGAATTCGAAGCCCTCCTTTCAGAAAGCTTCGAAATGGACACACCCGATGAAGGGTCTGTCGTAAAAGGCAAAGTCATCGCAATTGAAGCGGGCCAAGCCATCATCGACGTCGGCTACAAAATGGAAGGCCGTGTCGAACTCAAAGAATTCGCAAATCCGGGTGAAGCCCCTGAAATCGCAGTCGGTGACGAGGTTGAGGTGTTCCTTGATCGCGTTGAAAACGCACGCGGTGAGGCTTCGATCAGCCGGGATAAGGCGCGCCGCGAGGCCGCATGGGATAAACTGGAAAAAGCATACGCCGACGACGCTCGCGTCGAAGGTGCGATCTTTGGCCGTGTCAAAGGCGGCTTTACAGTCGATCTTGGCGGCGCGGTGGCCTTCCTTCCCGGATCGCAAGTCGATGTGCGCCCTGTGCGTGACGCAGGCCCATTGATGGGCATGAAGCAGCCGTTCCAAATCCTGAAGATGGACCGTCGTCGTGGCAACATCGTTGTTTCGCGTCGTGCCATCCTTGAAGAGAGCCGTGCCGAGCAGCGCGCGGAAGTCATCTCGAACATCTCCGAAGGCGACGCCGTTGACGGCGTGGTCAAGAACATCACCGAATACGGTGCGTTCGTTGATCTTGGCGGTGTTGATGGTCTTCTTCACGTCACAGACATGGCTTGGCGTCGTGTGAACCACCCATCCGAAATCGTCGGCATCGGCGAAACGGTCAAGGTTCAGATCATCAAGATCAACAAAGAGACACACCGCATCAGCCTTGGCATGAAGCAGCTTCAGGACGATCCATGGGATGCGGTCGAAGCGAAATACACGCTTGACAGCAACCATCAGGGTCGCGTCACAAACATCACCGACTATGGTGCGTTTGTGGAGCTGGAGCCAGGTGTTGAAGGTCTGGTACACGTTTCGGAAATGTCGTGGACGAAGAAGAATGTTCATCCCGGCAAGATCGTGTCCACGAGCCAGGAAGTCGAAGTCGTGGTTCTGGAAATCGACAGCGCCAAGCGTCGTGTCAGCCTTGGTCTGAAGCAGACAATGCGCAACCCATGGGAAGTCTTCGCAGAAGCCAACCCTGTCGGGCAGCACGTTGAAGGCGAAGTCAAGAACATCACCGAATTTGGTCTGTTCATCGGCTTGGACAACGACATCGACGGCATGGTTCACCTTTCTGACCTGAGCTGGGATCAGCGCGGAGAAGATGCGATTCAGGACTTCCGCAAAGGCGACATGGTCAAGGCCGTTGTCACCGAAGTGGACGTCGAGAAAGAGCGTATCTCTTTGAGCGTCAAAGCACTGGATGACAGCTTCACCGAAGTTGTAGACGGCGTGAAGCGCGGTTCGATCATCACGGTTGTCGTGACAGCGATCGAAGAAGGCGGCGTTGAGGTCGAGTACGAAGGTATGAAGTCCTTCATCCGTCGTTCGGACCTGTCGCGTGATCGCGCGGAACAGCGCCCGGATCGCTTTAGCGTTGGCAACAAGATCGACGTACGCGTGACCAACGTTGACGCCAAAACGCGTCGCTTGGGTCTGTCGATCAAAGCCCGCGAGATTGCCGAAGAAAAAGAAGCCGTGGAACAGTATGGTTC
>CALLWO010000010.1 GCA_938016355.1 uncultured Boseongicola sp.
GGCCCCGGCGATCCTGAGCTTCTGACATTGAAAGCCCGCCGTGCGCTCCACGAAGCTGACGTCGTCATTCACGACCGCTTGGTGACGCCTGAAATCCTAGAGCTTGCGCGCCGCGAAGCTTTGATCATCGACGCAGGCAAAGAAGGCTTTGGCCCGTCGATGACCCAAAGCGATATCGATGCGTTGATCGTCAAACACGCCGCAACTGGCGCTCATGTGGTGCGCCTGAAATCCGGTGACCCAACTGTATTTGGGCGTCTTGACGAAGAAATTGACGCGGTCACCGCCGCTGACATCGCCTTCACGATCGTCCCCGGTATCACGTCGGCTTCCGCAGCCGTTGCCTCAATCGGTCAAAGCCTGACCAAACGCGACCGCAATTCATCCGTACGCTTCGTCACGGGTCACGACATGAAGGGTTACGCCGAACAGGATTGGCGCGCGCTCGCGGCACCCGGTCAGGTCGCTGCGATCTACATGGGCAAGAAAGCCTCCCGTTTCGTGCAGGGTCGCTTGCTGATGCACGGCACTGCCCCAGAAACCCCCATCACAATCATTGAAAACGCCTCGCGCGCAGACGAACGTGTCGTGGAAAGCCAGCTTTCAGCACTACCCGAAGACATTGCGAACGCCAGCCTCAACGGCCCTGCGCTCATTCTATTTGGCCTCGCACCCCGCGCCGCGCAAACAACCGCCGCCGCCATTACTCAGGAGATCGCGCTATGAGCCGTCGCCCTTTCACCCCGAAAGTCGTCACTGCCAATGATCTGCTCGAAGGCGACGCCGTCTGGCTCACCTCAGATGATCAATGGACGCGCGACATATCAGAAGCCGAACTCATCGAAGATGAAGCCATCGCACAAGACCGGCTGTTTTTCGCAATGAGCCAGCCAAACGTAGTGGTCGGCGCGTATCTTGCGGAGTCCAAGGCCAGCGACAACGGCCCAGCACCAACGCATTTCCGCGAAACGTTTCGCACGCGCGGTCCTTCAAACTATGCCCACGGCAAACAGGCCGGAGTTTAAAAAAATGTATACTTACAATGATTTCGACGAAAACTTCATTCGCGAACGCAACGCGCAATTTCGCGCGCAGGTCGAGCGTCGCATCGACGGCTCCTTGACCGAGGACGAGTTCAAACCGCTCCGGCTGATGAACGGTCTATACTTGCAGCTGCATGCCTACATGCTCCGCGTTGCCATCCCCTACGGCACACTCAACAGCTCTCAAATGCACAAGCTTGCTGATATCGCGGATCGCTGGGACAAAGGTTATGGTCATTTCACAACCCGCCAGAACATCCAGTACAACTGGCCCAAACTCAAAGATGTGCCAGACATGCTTGACGCTCTGGGCGAGGTTGGAATGCACGCCATCCAAACCAGCGGCAACACCATCCGAAACGTGACCGCCGACCACTTCGCCGGCGCTGCTGCCGATGAAATCGAAGACCCCCGCCCGGTGGCCGAATTGCTGCGCCAATGGTCAACCGACCATCCGGAATTTCAATTCCTGCCGCGCAAGTTCAAAATCGCGGTCACCGGAAGCCCAAATGACCGCGCCGTCACCAAAGCCCACGATATCGGCCTGCGCATGGTGCGAAATGACATGGACGAACCCGGCTATGAAGTTATCGTTGGCGGCGGACTTGGTCGCACACCGGTGGTCGGCAAAGTCATTCGCGACTTTCTGCCAAAAGAAGATTTGCTCCCCTATTGCGAGGCCATCGTCAGCGTCTACAACCTGCTCGGTCGGCGCGATAACAAGTACAAAGCCCGCATTAAAATCACAGTCGCCGAGAACGGCCTTGAAAAAATCCGAGAGCTTGTCGAGAAACGGTTCGGAGAATTGCGCCCTGAATTCAACGGCTTTGACCAAAACCTTCTGTCGAAGATCGAAGCGCAATTCGCGCCTCCTGACTTTCGTACCGCATCAACGAATGGATATGACGCCCATCGAGCGGCAAACCCCGCGTTCCGATCCTGGAGCGACACGAACCTCGCCGGGCATCGCGCGCCGGGATATGCCATCGTCAGCATCTCGCTCAAAGCCCACGGCGCGACACCGGGGGACGCGACGTCCGAACAAATGCGCGTGCTTGCACGGCTGGCCAAAGACCTCGGCCACGACGAATTGCGCATTTCGCACGAGCAAAACGTCATCCTGCCCCACGTTCATAAATCCGATCTCCCCGCGCTCTATGCAACGCTGCGCGACCACGGACTTGCGACAGCCAACATCGGCCTCGTCAGCGATATCATCGCCTGTCCCGGCATGGATTATTGTGCCCTCGCAACCGCCCGTTCCATTCCTGTCGCCCAAGAGATCGCAACACGGTTTGATGAACTAAAGCTCGAACACGAGATTGGCGCGCTCAAGATCAAGATATCGGGCTGCATCAATGCCTGTGGTCACCACCACGTCGGCCACATTGGCATTCTCGGGCTCGATCGCGCAGGCGTCGAAAGCTATCAGATCACCCTAGGCGGCGACGGAACAGAAACAGCAACCGTCGGCGAACGCGCCGGTCCGGGCTTTTCAGCAGAAGAAATCGTGCCCGCCATCGAACGCTTAATTGCGGCCTATCTAGATATTCGGGAAAGCCACGACGAGACATTCCTTGAGACCTACAGACGGGTTGGTCTGCCACCGTTCAAAGCAGCACTCTATCCCGAGAAAGAGGCTGCAAATGCCGCTTGAAGCCCCACTCGCACCCGTCGAAGAGCGCGTCAGCGAGCTGAACCGGCTTTATGCGCACCACGCCGCACCCGCCGTTTTAGAACGCGCTCTCAGCGATCCGATTGTCGGCGCGACCGCGTTGGTGTCGTCCTTCGGGGCGGAATCAATCGTGCTTTTGCACATGGTGGCGGTCATCGACCGAACAACGCCGGTGCTCTTTCTGGACACCGAACTCCTCTTCCCCGAAACGCTCGATTATCAACGCGAAGTCGCCGCCAAGCTTCGATTGACGAACGTCCATGTCATCCGGCCCGACCGCGACCTGACCTTCCTCAACGACGCCAACAATCGCCTGCATGCAACCAATCCGGACGCATGCTGCGCCATGCGTAAACGCGAGCCGCTGGACCGTGCGCTTGAGCCGTTCGATGCATGGGTCACAGGCCGCAAACGCTTTCAAGGCGGGAAACGCTCGCGGCTCGACTTCTTCGAGCAAGATGGCGAAAATCGCATTAAAATCAACCCTATGGCGCATTTCACCCCGTCAGATGTCAACGATTACATCGAAAACAACCGCCTTCCGCGACACCCGCTTGTGGCAAAAGGCTATCCCTCTATCGGATGCCTCCCATGCACCACTCGTGTCGCAGACGGCGAAGACACACGCGCCGGTCGCTGGCGCGGACATGACAAACAGGAATGCGGCATCCACGTCGTCGATGGCCAAGTTCTTCGAAAAACTGCAAAGGAAAACGCATGAGCGTTATCGTCACCGACACCGGCTTTCAATCCGAGGATTGGACCCACGGCTTCACCGCGCTGGAAAATCTCGCAGCCAATGATGCCGCGCCTGCTGTGGCCGTTGATGTGCCATCAGATGCAGACCCCACCGCGCTTTCCGACCGTCTCGACGGCATTGATCTGATCCGAATCGACTTCCCAAGCTTTGCGGACGGGCGTGGCTTCACGATAGCGCGCCGATTGCGTCTGATGGGATTTCACGGCCGACTGCGCGCCCACGGACATGTCATCGCTGATCAATACGCAATGGCGCGTCGCTCCGGCTTTGATGAAGTTGAAATCGCCGATGACCTCGCCGCACGGCAACCCGAGAAACAATGGCTGGCCCGTGCAAACTGGCAAACGAACGACTATCAGACGCGCCTGCGCGCCTGAGACACACTTTTATTGACCGACATCAACGTTTAAGTCGAAGGACGACCCTATTGGGGTCGCGTAATGGATATGACCGAGCAAACACCCGTGACCCAAGCCACCGCCAAACCCGTGACCTTGCCCGATGCGCAGACGGTCACCGACGTCAAACACTACACAGATCGCTTGTTTTCGTTCCGCTGCACGCGTCCTGCGTCGTTGCGGTTTCGCTCCGGTGAATTCGTGATGATCGGCCTGATGGGCGATCCCGACCCCAAAACCGGCAAGCAAAAGCCGCTCTTGCGCGCCTATTCCATCGCATCCCCGTCTTGGGATGACGAGTTGGAATTCTACTCGATCAAAGTGCAGGACGGCCCGCTGACCTCGCGCCTCCAACATATCAAACCGGGTGACGAGATCATTTTGCGCCCGAAACCCGTTGGTACATTGGTCCATGACGCGCTTCTTCCCGGCAAACGCCTTTGGCTCTTTGCCACTGGTACCGGATTCGCGCCCTTTGCCTCGCTTCTGCGCGATCCGCAAACCTATGAAGATTATGACGAGGTCATCATCACGCATACGTGCCGCGAGGTCGGTGAGCTGACCTATGGTCGCGACTTGATCGACACGATCCGCAATGACGAAATGCTGTCAGAACTGATCGGCGAAGGATTTGCCAACAAACTGCGCTACTACCCGACCACCACGCGCGAAGAGAGCCCAAAGATGGGCCGGATCACCGACTTGATGCGCAGTGGCGAGGCCTTCAGCGACCTAGACGTGCCCCAGTTGACCCCGGAAACCGACCGGGCAATGGTTTGTGGAAATCTCGCATTCAATTTAGAAATCAAAGACATGCTCGAAGACTACGGTCTTGTCGAAGGCGCGAACTCTCGCCCTCAACACTACGTCGTGGAAAAAGCTTTCTTGGATTAAATGCACGCAGCAATCATGAAAAAAGGCCGCGCAGGGGAACCCGCGCGGCCTTTGATTTTCGTATCTTCAGATTTATTCGACGCCGAGCGCGCCTTTGATCTGCTCGATCACACCTTCAACAAGCTCCGGGTTATCTTCCGCCGCGGAAAGCGCTGCGCCCAAAGTCGCCTTCTGAACGTCGCCCAACTCTGAATTGTCCAAAGCATCGCGCAATGTGGCGGCATCAAAACCTTCCGGGGTCAGCGCGGTTTCAACCGCCGCATCACCAGTCGCATCTGCGCCATCGCTCGCCATTTCTGTGGCGTCGCTTGCAGCTTCTGTGGTTTCTTCCACCGCGTCTGTCGCGGTTTCCGTTGCCTCAGTGGCCGTTTCCGTCGCCGTTTCGGTCGCGTCGCTCGCGGCCTCGGTTGCTGTGTCAGCTGCATCGCTTGCAGCTTCTGTCGCATCACTTGCGGCCTCTGTCGCTGCTTCGGTGGCGTCACTTGCAGCTTCGGTTGCAGTATCAACAGCATCGCTTGCCGTCTCGGTCGCGGCATCTGCCGCGTCGCTTACTGCGTCGCCAACGGCGTCAGTTGCAGCAGACGCATCCTCGGTGAGGTTCGCAGTGCCACCCAAAGCTTCATTCAGGCTTTCTTTTGCGCTGTCGATCGCCTCGTTGGCCTCTTCCTTTGCGCTTTCAACGGCCTCGTTGACAGCTTCTTCAGCCTTCTCAACAGCCTCGTTCACTTCGGCTTCAACTTGCTCAACGGCATCTTCCACAGCAGTCGTTGCTTCTTCTGCAGTCTCTTCAACCGCATCCGTTGCTTCTTCGACCTCTTGCTCAACAGCCGGGGTCTCAACCGCAACGGGTTCCCCCTCCTGACCTCCAAGCGCGTACCAGCCAACAGCCGCTATCACAGCGACCAAAACAATAATCATAAGAGCCCTCATAACGGGTCCTCCTTTACCAAAAACGATGATCGGTCCATGCGTCCCGAGCCGCCAAGAGTCCAGCAGTTACCCTGCGGAACACCCAATGCTGGCAAGGATCAGCGCATCATTGGCAAAGAACCTCACCTATCGCGCGCGAATCCGGTTGAAAGCCGCGTAAACACTGCTTATTTTCGCGCATCTAAAGACTTGGCAACAAAAAGGAACGCCACCATCGCTCGCAGACCACACAACGCACCCCCGGTGCGTGATACTGGCCCCCGGATCAATGATCGTATCCGCGTGCCCGAGATTCGGCTCATCGGAGCCGAAGGAGAAAACATCGGAGTTGTGACACCCGAACGCGGGGTCGAACTTGCGATTGATGCAGGGCTCGACCTTGTTGAAATCTCTCCCAATGCGTCGCCGCCCGTCTGTAAAATTATGGACTTCGGCAAGTACAAATACGAGACGCAAAAGCGCGAAAGCGAAGCGCGCAAGAAACAGAAAATCATTGAAGTCAAAGAAGTGAAGTTCCGCCCGAACACGGACACGCACGACTATGACGTCAAAATGCGCAATGTGACGCGGTTCCTTGAAGCCGGAGACAAGGTCAAAGTCACTTTGCGTTTCCGAGGTCGCGAAATGGCGCACCAGAACCTTGGTCGCGAACTCCTTGAACGTGTCGCCGACGACATCGAAGGATTGGGTAAAGTCGAAAATATGCCCAAGATGGAAGGCCGCCAGATGGTCATGATGATCGGCCCTGCGAAGTAACGCGGACCGTCAAATACGCATTAAAACCCGGCCCCATCAGGTCGGGTTTTTTCGTTTTACACCCGCGCCTTACGCGCCTTCCAAACATCGCCAGCATCAAACACAATCGAAACAAAGTCCACCACAAGCAACAGCACCAGAAACCACGCGTGGCCGACGCTTGGCCCCGAAATCAATA
>CALLWO010000011.1 GCA_938016355.1 uncultured Boseongicola sp.
AAAGATCACCTTCGCGGGCTTTTGCAAAACTGGCCAGAAACGCGGGCGTTCCGATGCTGTCGGGGTCCGATTTGGCGAGCGCTGCAAGCGTGGCGACGTCGTGAAGCGATGTGTTCAGGCCTTGCGCGCCAATGGGCGGCAAAACGTGCGCGGCTTCGGCGATGATTGCGGTGCGTTCTGCGATCAGGCGCGTTGCGGATTGGGTGACGATTGGCCAAAGCCTGCGCGGTGAGGCAAGCTTCAGGTTCCCGAGTATGCCGCAGGATCGGGTCGTGGCAGCGGCGCTGAACTCCGCGTCGCTGAGGCTCATCAGTTCTGCAGCCACGGGTCCGTCGTTCATCCAAACGACGGCGGAGGCCGAATTTCCGTCGTGATCGGGCAGGGGCACCAGCGTGAAAGCCCCACCCGAAAGATAAAGTTCGGTCGAAATATTATCGTGCGTCGTTTCATGGGTGACGACGAAGGCGAGGGCCTTTTGCCCGTAACGCGTTGTTTTCGTGTCAATTCCTACGGCGTCGCGCAACGGACTATTGCGCCCATCCGCGGCTATGGCGAGGCGCGCGCGGATCTGCCGATTGTCACTGAGGGTGACGATTGCTTCGCGTTCGCGGGTCAGAATCGCGCGAAACCCAACCCCGAGGCAAAGCTCAACTCCGCCCATTTCAGACAGTTTTTCGGTAAGCGTATGACGGGTCAGCCAATTGGGCAGGTTCCACCCAAACGCCGGGTAGCCAAGATCGCTGGCCTGAAACGCGCGGTCCGTGCGGATTTGCGGCGGCTGGTCTTGCGTGTCGATCACACGCAGTGTCTCGAGCGGTGTGGCGTGCGGGGCGAGCGTTTCCCAAAGCGCGATGTCTTCCAAAAGCGCGCGGGCTGGTTCAAGGAACGCGGTCGAGCGCAAGTCGGAACCGTCAACATTCGCAGATGCAACGGGCGGCGCTGGGTCTGCCAGAACCACGCTGAAACCTAGGCGCGCGAAACTCGCGGCCGCGATAAGGCCCGCAATGCCGCCGCCAGAGATGAAAATGTCGACCGTCTTTCTTGTCATGAGACATAACTTAGGGGCGCGAGCACGGCGCGGAAAGGTGATTTAGGCAAGCTGCGACAGGAAGCCCGTCAGGTCGTCGGTGAAATGCTGGATGTGGGGTTGGTCGTCGCGTTCCGGGGCCACATGGATCGTGCGCATTCCCATTTGAAAGGGCGCTGCGAGATTGCGCGGATCGTCTTCGAACATTGCGGCGGTTTCGGGATCAAGGTTGTCGCGCCAGAAAATGCGTTCAAACGCGCGCCGATCCGGTTTTGGTTTGAAATCAGCATGTTCGACGCCATAAACCGCATCAAATGCGCCAGTAAGGCCGCGCGCGTCGATGACGCGGGCGGCGTAAGGCGCGCTCCCGTTTGTATAGACGATTTTGCGCCCCGGCAGAGATTGGATCGCCGACTTCAACGCGTGGTCGCGGTCAAGATGATCCATCGAAATGTCGTGGACTTCGTGCAGGTACGGGCCGGGATCGGCGTTGTGTTCGACCATAAGGCCCGCGAGCGTTGTGCCGTACTTGGCCCAGTAATGCCTACGCAGCCGGTCCGCTTCTTCAAGATCAACGTTAAGCGTGCGCGCGACCCAGTCGCTCATTTTCACTTCGATCTGATCAAAGAGCCGCGCTTCGGGCGGATAAAGCGTGTTGTCCAGGTCAAAGACCCAAGAGCGGACATGAGAGAAGAGTTCAGGCAGCATAGGGAGCGGCTTAGCGCGGCGATTGGCCCGGTTCAACGTGCAAAGCTTGATTCCTTTCCCGTGCGAGGGATAGTGTTGAAATTCCAGTGGCTTGGCGAAGGATGAAAGATGACTGAGGCGCGCAACGGACAAAAGGACGCGTATCAGCTGATCCTTCAGGCGATTGATCTTGGAACTTATCGGCCCGGGGATCGATTGGTCGAAAGCGAATTGGCAGACCGTTTTGGTGTGTCGCGCACGCCAATCCGTGAGGCACTTCAACGTCTGGAGACGCAATCGCTTTTGGCGCGCGATGGGCGGTCGTTGATTGTGGCTTCGCTGGATCACAATCAAATGGCCGAACTTTATGTCGTGCGTTCTGAGCTTGAAGGGTTGGCCGCGCGGTTGGCGGCCCGTCACGCGACCGAAGAAGAAGTGCGTCTGCTGCGCACTTTGGTGGAAGAGGATCGCGCGCGCGTTGACGATCCGGCAGCCCTGAGCCGCACCAATCGGCGTTTTCACCGTCAGGTGCATCTGGCATCGCACAACCGCTATCTGGTGCAGCAACTTGATCTTGTTTACCGCTCAATGGCGCTGATGACGACGACATCGCTTGCCGCTGAGGGCCGGAGTGTGCGTGCGCTGGACGAGCATGCAAATGTCGTGGAAGCGATTGCGACCGGGCAGGCGAATGCCGCCTACGATGAATTAAAGGCCCATATTTCAAGAGCCTACGAGGCGCGCCTCAGGCAGGACGCGGATGCGGCTGCGGCGGCGGAGCGCCCGACGCCGGACTAGGCGATTTCCCGTGCGAGGTTTTGTCCCAAAAGAAGGGGCGCGTGATCAGCTCGGCCAAACCTTTCCATGAGGCAATTGCGGACAGCGGAAAATAGACGTGCAAGATTGGCACCCACCAAATCAGCCTGCGGTGTCGCGGTGTGGCGACGGAGAAAGCTGCGACTGCCATTGTCGCGATTTCGCATAGTAAAAAGAGCGCAGCGAGGGCGACGATAACCGACCAGGGCGCAACGTCCGTGATCGGGTGCGGCAAGCCAAACAGCACCAGCCAGAATGACCAGAGCACGGGCGCAAGGACGAATTGCGAGAGGCTTCCGAGGAACAGGGCTTGAAAACCCAGGAACCGTTTTAGGCCAAGTTCGCGCAAAAGCCGGAGGGGTTGGCGCATGTGGACGGCCCATGTCATTGCATAGCCTTTGATCCAGCGCGAGCGTTGGCGCACCCATGTCGGCACGGTGGCGGTGGCCTCTTCCATGGTGAC
>CALLWO010000012.1 GCA_938016355.1 uncultured Boseongicola sp.
CGGCTGCTGTCGGCTGAATTTCTGTGGATAACTCGGTGAGTTCTAGTTAGCGTTGGCGTTTCTAAGCCGATCAATCTGCGCTTCTAGCGCGGCAATGCTGTCTGCTCGTCCAATCGGCTCGCGAGACAATCCGACCAGCGAAACTGTTACAAATCGCCCCTCGATGTCAAAGACAGCGCGCCAATAATCTTCGGCCGCGTTCACGGGCCATCCGCTTCGGTCAACCGCGTGAAGAATGAGTGTGTTGTCGTCGGCGCGAGTTTCAAGGATATCAACCGAGGTTGCCTGACCGTCACGTGCAAGCGCAGAACGTCCTTGATCGGTGATAAGGAAGGCTTCTAGCATTTCCGCCGGAGGTGTGCCGTTCGCGGCTTCTTCAACCGAAACTGTTACCACTCCGCGTACCGGTGGCCGCGGGAGAAGCGCGTTTTGCGCGATTGCTGCACAGGATCCGAAAACTACCGTTGTCGCGTCATTGCGGGTTTGGGTTGATGCACTATCAACGCACCATCCCCGGGCGCCCGCGATTACCAACCCGTCAGGCAAAGCAACTGCTTCTGGGGCTTTGCGCGTAACATTCAGCCCCGCATCGCAAGCTGAAAGCACAACGAAAAAGAGCGCGGCGAAGGCGCGTTTAGAGATCGGCATAGATATGCTTTTCCTCTTTGGCACCGGGATGTGTGCATGCCCCATCCTTCGCCGACCCCACAAGTTGCGCGTATTTCCAGAGCGCACCACTTGCATAGATCGTCTCGCGGGGCCCGGACCAATTGGATTTCCGCTCTGCCAACTCCTGATCGCTGAGATTGACCGAAAGTTCGCCGGTTGTAGCATCCATCGTAATGATGTCGCCGTTTTGTAGCAGGCCGATTGGGCCGCCATGGGCGCTTTCGGGCCCCACATGGCCAACACAAAATCCGCGTGTTGCTCCCGAAAAACGACCATCTGTGATAAGCGCAACTTTCTTGCCCATGCCTTGACCGGAAAGTGCAGCTGTTGTCGCCAACATTTCCCGCATGCCGGGGCCGCCAGCTGGTCCTTCGTTGCGGATCACCAAAACTTCGCCTTCTTCGTATTGGCGTGCCTTGACTGCCTCAAAGGCATCCTCCTCGCATTCAAAAACGCGCGCGGGGCCAACGAACCGCTGGTGTTGTGTCGGGATCCCAGCGACTTTTACGATAGCGCCCTCTGGGGCGAGATTGCCTTTGAGACCAACCACGCCGCCGGTTGGCGTGATCGGAACATCAACGGGAAAGATGACCCGGCCGTCGGCCTCGCGGGTAATCTTGTCGAGTTCTTCACCCATGCTGTTGCCAGTCGCTGTTATGCAGTCTTCGTGCATGAGCCCCGCCTTGCGCAGCTCCTTCATGACCACCGGTACTCCGCCGACTTCGTAGAGGTCCTTTGCGACGTACTGGCCACCGGGCTTCAAATCCACGAAATAGGGTGTGTCGCGGAAAATTTCACAGACGTCATCAAGGCTGAAATCAATGCCTGCTTCGTGGGCGATTGCGGGCAGGTGTAGGCCCGCGTTTGTCGACCCTCCGGTGCAGGCAACAACACGTGCTGCATTCTCGAGCGACTTCAGCGTGACCACGTCTCGTGCTCGGATATTCTTTTCGATAAGATGCATAACCGCGACGCCTGACGCCTCGCCATATTGGTCTCGGCTTTCATAAGGCGCGGGCGCGCCTGAAGAATTTGGAAGTGCCAATCCAATCGCTTCTGAAACACAAGCCATTGTGTTGGCAGTGAACTGCCCGCCGCAAGCACCGGCAGATGGACAGGCAACGCGTTCCAGGACAGCAAGTTGTTCATCAGAATAGTTGCCTGCCTGATGTTGTCCCACGGCTTCAAACACGTCCTGAACGGTAACGTCTTTGCCATCCAAGCGACCAGGAAGAATCGAACCTCCATAAATAAAGACCGATGGAACGTTCAGACGCACCATCGCCATCATCATGCCGGGCAGTGATTTGTCGCAACCAGCGAGGCCGACGATTGCGTCGTAGCAATGGCCGCGCATGGTTAGCTCTACTGTGTCCGCGATCGCTTCACGGCTGGCCAAAGAAGACCTCATGCCCTCATGGCCCATAGCGATGCCATCCGTGACGGTGATTGTCGTAAACTCGCGTGGTGTACCCTTGGCGGCTTTGACACCCATTTTCACAGATTGTGCTTGACGATTAAGCGCAATGTTACATGGAGCAGCTTCGTTCCAACATGTAGCTACCCCAACCCAGGGCTGTTTGATCTCTTCTTCGTTGATGCCCATTGCATAGAAATAAGATCGGTGCGGTGCGCGGGCCGGGCCTTCGGTGACATGTCGGCTTGGCAATTTAGATTTGTCGAATTTGGTCATCTGGTTCGGGCCTCCCACGCTCGGAACGCAGAAAGGAGTAGGCGAGGCTGCGTCGCTCGACAAGACCCACGAGCCTTGTTCGGCGGAATTTTGTCAGATATTTCAGTTTTTTGCGCGCTTGCGCCACGATGTGATCCGCAAAATCGACAATGCTGCAATGCCAAGCACTATGCTTGGGGGCAGAGGTATCTCGCTTGGTGGTTGAAAACCCGGAGGCGGATTCGGGGGACGGCCCGGCACAGTAGTTGGGCGGCCACTGCCGACACCAAATGGGCGCCCAAGTCTCGCGTTGCTTGCCAGTTGCCCATACCTGTTCGCTTTGCTGGCGAGCGCGGCTTCTTGAAAGTAGAGAGTACTCGGGAATCTTTTGATCTCAAAACTCAAGGGACTTTGATTGCCTGAGGAAGAGGCGTCAAAGCGCAGGCTGGAAATGTGCCCTGCTTCCGCGGAAAGCGCGGTGAGCAATAAATAAATCAGTGCAAATGCTTGTGGCGCGCGCATCAACTTCTGGTCCTAAACACCGCTTTGGAGAGGATTGATACGCGGAATATGGTTAATCAACGGTTATCGCACGTGAGTGTCGATTGACGTTGAACCTCTTGCGCCGCAAGTTTCCGAGAATGCTGGTTCGCTATTTCGCATATTCTCAAATGATCGATAGCGCGGCGCGATATAGCGCTCTTTGGCGTCTTGTGGCTGGGCTACTGACCGCCTTGATCGTGCTGGCGCTGTGGGTTGGAGGATTCTGCGGGCTTGTCGCGCTTCAACAAGACATTGGTATGCGTATCGCCATGGCGCGTGTTTTCGCTGGTGGAGACTCTCCAGAAGGCACGATCGCTCTACTGCTGTTTGTCGGAGGACTTGGGTATGGCGCTTATTTTGCTGCTCGGATTTGGCATCGCCGCGACGCGCGATCACTCTTTGGTCCCGGTGCGCGCACGTTACGGCATTTCGCTGTTACCTTGGTAGTCTCGTCTGGCGTTCTAGGCCTTTTGGCAGCTTTACCACCTTATCCGCTAGAGGGCGAAATCGAACGCAACCTTCAGTTTGGTCCGTGGTTACGATGGTTGCCTTGGGCGCTCTTGGCATTGTTGGTTCAAACTGGAGCGGAAGAGCTGTTTTTTCGCGGGTACCTTCAAAGTCAGATTGCAGCGCGGGTTCGCCATCCTGTTTTTTGGCTTGTATTGCCGTCACTCGCCTTTGGTTTTGCACACTATGTGCCGGGATTGCCGGGCGAAAATACTTGGATATACGTTGCGTTCGCTACATGTTTTGGCCTTATAGCGGCAGATTTGACCGCGCGGACTGGATCAATTGGCGCCGCTTGGGGTTTTCACTTCGCAAATAACTCGATGGGCGTTCTATTCGTTGCCAGTAGTGGGTCGCTTAGCGGCGTAAGCCTTTGGATAAACACGGCAGGACTGGACATGCCAATCCTCTTTTCGCCAGGTCTTATTCTGGAGTTGGCGATCCTATTAGGCATATGGCTGCTGGTTCGCAGAGCACTTGAGGTTTAAGCGCTCCCAACAATAGGAGCGATTGCAATCGCTGCTCGCGACATTTATCTCATACGTTAACAAATAATGGCCACGGGCTCGATCGCGCATGAACTGGATCTCCAATTACGTTCGTCCAAAAATCAACTCGCTCTTTTCGCGGCGTGAGGTGCCAGAGAACCTGTGGACCAAGTGCCCGGAGTGCGGAACGATGCTGTTCCATCGTGAGTTGGCTGAAAACTTGCACGTCTGCACCAATTGTCAGCATCACATGGGGATTACACCCCGTGAGCGATTTCATGCGCTTTTTGACAATTCGGTCTTCGTTGAAGTTACGGTACCTGATCCGGTGGTAGATCCGCTACACTTTCGAGATCAAAAGAAATACCCGGAGCGTTTGAAGACCGCGCAACGCAACACCGGCGAGAAAGAAGCGATGGTCGTTGCCGAAGGAGAAATCGGCCGAACTCCAATTGTGGCTGTCGGGCAAGATTTCAGTTTCATGGGCGGCTCCATGGGAATGTATGTCGGCAACGCGATCATTGCTGGTGCGGAGCGGGCTGTTGAAACCAAGCGGCCTTTGGTTTTGTTTTCCGCCGCTGGTGGCGCACGCATGCAAGAAGGTATCTTAAGCCTTATGCAAATGCCGCGTACTACGGTCGCGATTGAGATGCTGAAAGAAGCGGGCGTGCCCTATATTGTGGTGCTCACGCATCCAACAACAGGAGGCGTGACCGCATCATATGCGATGCTCGGTGACGTCCATATTGCTGAACCCAACGCCCTAATTTGCTTCGCTGGGCCGCGTGTTATTGAACAGACCATCCGTGAAAAATTACCCGAGGGTTTTCAACGAGCGGAGTATCTTCTCGATCACGGGATGCTCGATCGGGTGACGCACAGACGCGATATGAAGGAAGAGTTGGTCACGATTATTCGCATGTTGCTGGGTCAATCACCTGCCGTGCGGGGAGACCTACCTGCGCCCGATCCAACCTCCGAGGCAATCGAAAAGGCTGCGGAATAGACGCAATCGCGCGCTGGAAAGCCGTAAACTACGCGAAAGCGGGGCAAGGCTTGTCGTATCAATGGCCAGCGACCGTGGGCAAGGAACCCAAACAAGATGACGACACTGCGCTCTGACGCCATTCTGGAAAGAATGATGGCGCTGCATCCCAAAATTATTGATCTCACTTTGGATCGCATGTGGCGCTGCCTTGCAGCCGTTGGCGATCCGCACGAGAACGTGGCACCGGTTATTCATGTTGCCGGCACAAACGGCAAAGGGTCAACGCAAGCCATGATCCGTGCCGGTTTGGAATCGGAGGGGCAACAAGTTCATGCCTATACGTCACCGCATTTGGCTTGGTTTCACGAGCGGATACGTGTTGCTGGTGAGATCATCTCCGAAAAGGAACTGGCGAGCGTTCTGGATGAGGTTTACCAACGCAATGGCGGCGGTTCGATAACTTATTTCGAAATCACAACCGTCGCGGCTTTTCTTGCATTCGCACGCAAGAAAGCGGACTGGACGCTATTGGAAGTGGGGCTTGGTGGGCGTCATGATGCCACCAACGTAATTGCGCGACCGCATTTGACAATCATCACGACTGTCGATCTCGATCATCAGCAATTCTTGGGCGAAACCATTCCCGAAATAGCCTTTCAAAAAGCAGGGATTATTAAGCGAGGCGTGCCCGTCATTGTGGGGCCGCAGCATGAAGCTGCGCTCGATGTTATAGAGGCCGAGGCCGCTCGTTTGGGCGCGCCCGTTTTTGCGTCAGGCCAACATTGGCACGCGCGCGAAGAACGTGGTCGTATGGTTTTCGAGGACGAAACGGGGCTGGTTGATGCTCCGCTACCGAACCTTCTTGGTGCGCATCAAATTGGTAATGCCGGGATGGCTTTGGCCGCGCTGCGACACTCCGGGTTCGGAGACGCGGCAATGGAGGGCGCAGTAACCAAGGCATTTTGGCCGGCTCGGCTGCAACGACTGGTAAAAGGGCCGCTTGTCGAATTGGCTGGACCAGCTGAGATTTGGCTGGACGGCGGGCACAATCCGGCAGCGGGAGCGGCTTTGGCTGCGGCCCTGAACGATTTCCCAACTCGACCGACCCACATGATCTGCGGCATGTTATCGACAAAGGACGTAACTGGTTATCTTCGTCCTATGGCAGATGCGGTTAAGTCGCTTACCGCTATTGCAATACCTGGCGAAAGTGCAACGCTCCCTGCTGAAGAAACCGCTGAAGCAGCACGAGAAGTGGGTATCGAAACGCGTGTCGCGGAGAGCGTTGAGGCCGCGCTTGAAGCAATTCTTGTCAACGACCCTAGTGCGCGTGTGTTGATTTGCGGCTCACTTTATTTGGCTGGAGCCGTATTGCGTGAAAATGGCTAAGCAGACCCAGGCTTGCGTTACTTGTTGTATTTTGGCTTAGAATTCGCACACTTGCCACTATGAGCCAGACAGGGATGATCCGGGCACTTTTTGCGGCGTTAATATTATTCGCGTCGGGCAGTACGCTTTGGGCGCAAACAATAGACGTGGCAACAGTAACGCGCGCGCCATTTTCGATGTCGGTAGAAGGCCAACACACCGGGTTCAGCATCGATTTGATGAATGCTGTTGGCGAAGTGCTCGGTCGCGAAATTTCTTACCAGCGGTTCGACACTTTTCCTGAAATGTTGCAGGCGGTGCAATCGGGTGCGTCCAACGCGGCAATCGCCAATATTTCGATCACCGCAGAGCGCGAAACCTTAATGGATTTTTCGCAGCCGATGTTCGGTAGCGGTATTCAAGTGATGTTGCCGTTTGACGGTAGTCGAAATCCCCTTTGGCCGATCCTTTTCAATCGTGATCTCTGGATATTGGGTGGCGCGACGCTTTTGTTTCTATTTCTCGGTGGGATGCTGATGTGGGTTTTCGAACGTCATCGCCAGCCGTATTTCGATCTTGATGCAAAGGAAGCCAGCTTTCCGGCGTTTTGGTGGGCGCTCAACCTTACTTTGAACGGAGGATTCGAAGAGCGCATGCCACGCAGTCGGCCTGGGCGCGTGCTTGGCGTTGTGCTTGTGATAGGCAGCTTGTTTTTGGTATCAATCGTGGTCGGTCAGATCACGGCTTACCTGACAATAGAAGCGATCAACGAAAGCGTCGACAACCTCAATGACCTGGACGGCCGACGCGTTGCGACAACCGCCAACTCTACTTCTTCGGCGTTTTTGGATGCGCGTCAAATTACGCATGTACCCTTTGCATCGCTGGACGAAGTCACAGCGGCCTTTGAGGAAGGCAGCGTGGATGCAGTGGTTTTTGATGGACCAATTCTGGCTTACTACGCAAATGAAATAGCGCCCGGAACCGCACGGGTCCTTGATCGCATTTACTGGTCCGAAAATTATGGCATCGCTTTCCCAAGCGGCAGCGAGCTCCGCGAAGACGTTGATCGCGCGCTTTTGCAATTGCGAGAAGACGGCACTTACTACACGCTTTCTGCAAAATGGTTTGGTGCGGCATTCGGTCGTTAAATAACTGTTTCTTGCTGATAACCTCAAAACGCAGGTCTTGCGAAACCTTGCCATTTATGTGCGCCAAGCGTAGCACGAAGCCGAGCAAACGCAGGGAGACGGTGTGATGTTCGATGATCCAAAAACACTGGTTTCAACTTCGTGGCTGGAGTCACATCTAAAGGACCCCGATCTTCGGATATTTGATGCGTCATGGTATCTGCCCGGGTCCAAACGAAACGGCTATTCTGAATACCAGCGCGGCCATATTCCCGGCGCGCGGTTCTTCGATATCGACGAAATCAGCGATCAGCGGTCAGAGATGCCCCATATGGCGCCACCTCCGGAGAAGTTCATTAGCCGGATGCGGGCGATGGGCGTTGGCGACGGGCATCAGGTCGTCGTCTATGATGGCGCGGGATTGTTCTCGGCTGCGCGCGTCTGGTGGTTGTTTCGCTTGATGGGAAAAACAGACATAGCCGTCCTCGATGGCGGCTACCCGAAATGGTTGTCGGAGGGTCGCCCAACCGAGGATATGCCGACGGTTATGCGTGATCGCCATATCACGGTGAGCCGACAAAATTCTCTCGTTCGTGACGTTACCCAAGTGGCTTCGGCCTCGAAACTTGGTGATCACGAAATTATTGATGCCCGCTCTCCAGAGCGGTTTCGCGGCGAAGCCGCGGAACCGCGCGAAGGGTTGCGCGCCGGGCATATTCCTGGCTCCAAGAATGTTTTCTACAAGTCCTTGTTAAATGAAGATGGGACAATGAAATCTGTCGGAGATCTAAAAGCGACATTCGTCTCTGCCGGCGTCGATTTGGATCGTCCGGCAATCACAAGCTGCGGGTCGGGTGTAACTGCAGCGATCCTTTCGCTTGCACTTGAGCGGATCGGCCATCGTCAACATTCGCTATACGATGGATCTTGGTCGGAGTGGGGTATGTACGATGATTTACGGGTTGAAACAGGATGACTGTTCAGCGCGCAGGTACGAAACTAGATTACACCGTGACGTGGTTGGAAATGGATACCCGACCAGATTTCGATTGGCCGCATCTACCAATTGGTTCGACAGCAGCCTTGCTAAAGGCTGATACGCCTCCAGTCTGGTGGTTCTTGACGCTCTACGACGCCGTCGGGCGGGACTATGCGTGGGAAGATATTCACAAGCGAGAACACGACGACATCCAAAGTTGGCTTCACGCAGACACGATGTCGCTTTACACGCTATTTGATCATGGATGGCCTCAGGGCTTTTTCATGCTTGAGGGCAAAGACGATGAGAATGTCGATCTGGCCTACTTTGGCATGGTGCCGGAGGCGATTGGAAAAGGACTCGGCTCGTGGCTGTTAAAAACCGCTATCCTGACCGCCTGGGACAGACCTGGAACCAGAAAACTAACACTAAATACTTGCACGCTTGATCACCCGCGTGCGCTTCAAGTTTATCAAAAAGCCGGTTTTAAACCAGTTCGCCGCGCTGAACACACTCGAATCTTGACCCGCGACCGTGATTTGTCGCGCATTCCATCGTAAGGACTCTAAAGCCGATGCTTACTGACCTCAAACCCCAGCCAGCCGACAAAATTCTCGCCCTCGTTCAGGCTTTTAAGGAAGATCCGAGGCAAAGCAAACTCGACCTTGGTGTGGGCGTTTATCGTGACGCGGAAGGTCGAACGCCTGTAATGCGCGCTGTAAAAGCCGCGGAGCGCCGGTTGGTAGATGAGCAGGACACGAAAGCTTATACGACATTGGCGGGGGATCCAGAATTCGCCTCAGCAATGCGCGGTCTGATTCTCGGCGATGCAGTCGATGCCAGCCGTGTCGCAGCAGTGGCGACGCCCGGTGGTACGGGTGCGGTTCGTCAAGGTCTCGAGCTGATGCAGTACGCGGATCGCGCTTCATCCATTTGGGTGTCGACCCCAACATGGCCTAACCACCCTTCAATCATCAAATACCTTGGGGTCCCGTTGCAGCCATATCGGTATTTCGATGATGCGACGCGTGGCGTCGATTTTGATGGGATGATGGCTGACCTGGCAAATGTAAAGCAAGGCGATTTGGTTTTGTTGCATGGGTGTTGTCATAACCCGACAGGCGCGAATTTGACACTTGAGCAATGGCAGTTGGTAACCGATCTTCTGTCCCGCAACGGGGCTGTGCCATTCATCGACATTGCTTATCAGGGGTTTGGCGATGGACTTCAAGAAGACGCCGCCGGCGTTCGGTTGATGGCTTCGCAATTGCCGGAAGGCGTGATTGCTGCAAGCTGTTCAAAGAATTTTGGTGTTTATCGGGAGCGCACCGGAGTTCTGATGACGATCGCTGGTAATGCCGCTTCCAAAGAATCCGCGCAGGCCACTTTGCAATTTTTGAACCGTCAGAATTATTCTTTCCCGCCTGACCACGGAGCCCGTGTAGTCACCATGATCTTGAATGACGCCGCGCTTCGATCGGATTGGGAAAGTGAGCTGGAGGCGGTGCGGGAAGGGATGTTGAAACTACGTACTCAATTGGCGGGTGAATTGCGTCAGCGTACGAATTCCGATCGATTTGATTTTGTCGCAGACCACCGGGGAATGTTCTCGCGGCTTGGGGCAAGCCCGGAACAGGTGGCTGAATTGCGGGATCAGCATGGAATTTATATGGTTGGTGACAGCCGTTTGAATATTGCTGGCTTGAACGAGACAAGTGTTCCTATCCTTGCGCAAGCCATCGTAGATGTTGGTGTATAACCCCGCCACTTCTAAGGTTCTGCGAGTTTTTGACCATTTGTTACCAAAGGTGCGAAAGCAAAAAAAAAGCCGCCAATATTGGCGGCTTTCTCGTCTTCACAATTTGAATTTACTCTCCGGCAATCCGTTGGGCTGGGTTAAAACGGCTGTCATCAGCGACAGCAAATTGCCCGCGCTGGAGTTTGCGTATCTTACCCTGCCGCAACAACTGGCCAAACGAACGTAACCCCGCCTCGCGAGACACCTGGAGCGCGGGATCAACACGCGCAACGCGTTTCATGATTTCCGGGCGCGAGAAATGAGGTTGCCCCTCTATAAACACTGAGTAGGCAGCCGCGGCTTCCAACAAATCCGGAAGCTCGCGCGCACCCATGTCGGCTGCAAATTCCTTGAAGTCGCTGGTTTCAGGGTCGATCTCCGACTTTTTCTCAACTCTTTGCGGGCGAACATCGTCCGCGTCTTCTCCAAATTCGTCGACACGTTGTGAAGATACGAGAACCAATGGCGCTGGGCGCTCTGGCTTTGCTGGCTCAGACGTATTTTCTGACGCGTTTTCCACGGTTGGCACATCAGGCGTTCGTGAAATTGCGCGATCCAAGTCGCTGCGATATGGCGATTGTTCCTGTTTCTCTTCTGTATCACGCGATACTATTTTCGAGAATATGCGGTCCGCTTTGGTTGCCGCGACCGCCGCACGCATCTGACTTATCACGCGACGGCGACGGACGCTGTCGTCTTCTGCGAATTTGTCGTCCGTTTCTTTTAGCAGGCGGCCAACGTCCCCATTACTTTCCCCAATCGGTTCAAGCGGCTTTGAAACTCGGCGTTCTGTCTCGGAAACGGCTTCGACTTCCTGCGTTTCAACTGGATCGACAAGACCACGCGCGGCAACATTCGAAAGGAGAGCTGAAACATCTGTTTCGTCACCTTCATCCCCGCGCTCGCTTATGGCCGGCGGCGCGGGAGCGTCGCTTCCATCGATTTCTTCCTCGAGTTCATCAACTTGTGCATCGACCGCCTTCGCAGCAACTTCATCATTTACGGATGCTTCGCTCTGATCTTCAGTATCTACTGGAGTGTCGATAACGACGGGTTCTTCTTCCTGATCCGCCGCCGCGTCAAATTCGACCCGAGTCGCTTCATCTTCAACTACATCGTCGTGTTCGTCCGCTAGATCGGCTTCACTTGCTTGTGTGTCGCTGGCATCATCGGCGAGAATGTCAGCAATCATTGAGCTATGAAATTTGTCGCTTTCGGCCTTCTCAGAGCTTTCTGTTTCGACATCCACTGCATTGGATTCCGTCAAAGTTGCAAACTGATCGACATCATCTTCGTCCGCGAGATCCGCCGTAATACTGGCGATAGTTTCACTCAGCGCACGGTTTCGCTTTTGAGGCTTCCGAGCCGCGGCACCGGCGTTCAGAGCCTGAGCATCGCTAAAAGATTGGCCGGGTTCCTCAGGTTCGATTGAGCGCGACACAACTGCACGGATGCGACGCAGTTTTTCCGCGACAGTCTCAACTTGGGCTGGTTCTCGCGACGGTGGTGCGGATGCGTCGACAGTTAAGATGTCCTCCGGTTCGTCGGACATTAAATATTCATCGTCAAACGCCAACGGGCCGCTTTCAAGCATTTCTGCGTCTGGAACTGATGTCGCGTCTGGTGACATGGGCTCTGGCGGCACTTCCGACGCGGATTCCATTTGCCGCAACGCGACACCACTGTCACCCATCCGTGCGTCAACGCGCCGATGGACCTCTTTTTGCGCGATGTTCTGGAGCATCTCAACGTCTGGCGTCGGAGGCTCAGCACCGAAGTACCGGTCGTCCGCTGCAAGATCGCGGAAATATTCGGCAATACCACGCATCGTGCCGAATGGGTCGTCGAACCCTTCGAGCGTGCAACTGAACGTGCCATAGGACACTGTGAGAATTTTATTCGAATTCGAGCCTGTCATCGTCGGGTCGCTTTCAATCCGCTTTTATTCAACTGACTGTTTACCAAGCGGAGGGTCGGAAATAGGAACACTCTTAAGGAAAAGCCAAGATCATTTCGGGTCAGAATTGTGGCGGCAGAAGAAGGGCATTCGGGCATGGATACGCGTCAAGTGCAATCCCAGGTGGGTGTGACGTTGGTAGGTGGCGGCAATCCTACACGCGAAACCATTGAAGAAGCGTTGAAATTTGCGCCTTGCTTAATGGCCGCGGATGGTGGTGCCAACCACGCAATTGCGGCGTCACGCATACCATCTGCGATCATTGGTGACCTTGATTCGCTGGATGACGAAACGAGGCAGCAACTAACGGCAACCAGAATTGTCCATGTCACCGAACAGGACACCACCGATTTCGAGAAATGTCTGCGCCATATCGATGCGCCTTATCTGATTGGCTGCGGTTTTTCGTCCGGACGATTGGATCACACATTGGCAGTATTCTCTGCACTTGTTCGCGACGAGGGGCCACCGACAGCCATTTTAGGCGATGAGGACGTTGTCTTTTCGCCTGGACGTTCTTGTCGTTTGGCACTCGACGTGGGCACGCGCGTTTCGTTGTTTCCCTTGGCCTCGGTTGCCGGGCGATCAAATGGTTTGCGCTGGGATATTGAAGGACTTCAATTCGATCCGTTGAAGAAGATTGGAACGTCAAATGAAGCGCTTGGTGCGATCGAAGTGACGTTTGATGGCCCAGGCATGCTGATTATTGTCCCGCGTTCGGCACTTAAGGCAGTCCTTAACTCTATTGCTGGCTGAGGCTTCGTTCTCGTAGAATAATATAAAGACCGGCTCCAATGGTGATTGCGATTCCCAACAGCGCCAAACCGTTGGGAAAATCCCGAAAAACCAGCCAGCCGATAATCGTAGCGAACGGAATCTCCAAATATTGCATCGGGGCGAGTGTCGCCGCGGGCGCAAAGCGCAAGGACCAGGTCATAACAAGGTGCGCGATTGTGCCAAGTGTGCCAAGTGCGCCAAGCAACACCCAGTCAATGTCCGTGGGCCAAGAAAGCGCCATTCCTGGAAGCGCAAATGGCTGGGCCACAATCATCATTGGGACTAAAAAACCAACCGCCATCGCTCCCGATGCGGCTTGAAGCGTGATGGGGTCCACTTCTTTGGCAACCTGTCTTGTCACCAAGATGAACAACGCAAAGTCCACCGCGACGCCCAACGGCAAAAGCGCAGGCCAGCCAACGTCGGCAAAGCTTGGCTGGATAACGAGCAACGTTCCAATAAATCCTACCGCGCATGCGATGATGCGGCGTTTTCCGATCTCTTCGCTTAAAACATAATGACCCAAGATCAACATGATGAAGGGCATCACAAATGCGATTGCCACTGCGTCTGCCAAGGGGAGGTATCTAAGAGACAGGAACATCAGTCCAATGCCAACAATGTGCAGCATGGTGCGAATTGCGGTCAGTCGAAGCAACCTGCTGGACAAGCGAATTGAGTGCCCAGCATACCAGACGATGGGGCCCAGTATTGCAAGTTGAACTGCAAAACGCACTGTAACCAGCTGCCCCACATCGATGCGAGGCCCCAGCACTTTTGCCGTTGCATCACCCATTGGGGCGAGAACGCAAAAACCAAGCATTAAAAGGATGCCAAGGACTGGTCTGTCTTTTGTCATTCACGCACGCTAACCCGTCTTCATTCTGAAAACGAGCCACGACTTGGTGTTCTGAATGCCAGATTTTTTGGCTTTGGCGCAGTCCCATTTTTTGGCTATAAGGGGGCGGGTTGACTGGCCCTATTTTGGCTGCCTGAACTACGTCATTTTAGGTCAGTTTTATTTCGGAAGGGATTCCACATGGCGATGGCACATTCGAACGATCTTTCTGCGGTGATCGAAGCAGACCGCGAGCATCTTTGGCATCATTTGATCCATCACAAGCCCTTCGAAACGATTGATCCGCGTATCATCGTTGAAGGGCGTGGAATGCGTGTCTGGGATGCCAACGGAAAAGAACACCTTGATGGTGTTTCTGGCGGTGTTTGGACAGTTAACGTCGGATACGGCCGTGAGAGAATCGCAAATGCTGTGCGTGATCAGTTGATCCAATTGCCGTATTTCGCAAATTCTGCGGGATCGATTCCCGGTGCACGCTTTGCGGATATGCTTATCGACAAAATGCCGGGTATGAGTCGGGTCTACTTCACAAACTCGGGATCCGAAGCCAATGAGAAGGCGTTCAAGATGGTGCGCCAGATCGCGCACAAAAAGTACGGCGGCAAAAAGCACAAGATTCTTTATCGCGAACGCGATTACCACGGCTCAACGATCACGACGATGTCGGCTGGTGGTCAGGAAGAACGCAACGCACAGTATGGGCCGTATACTCCCGGCTTTATCCCCGTACCCCATTGCATGGAGTACCGCGCACAAGTTGAGACCGAAAACTATGGCGAGTGGGCTGCAAATCAAATTGAAGAAGTCATTCTTCGCGAAGGGGCTGATACTGTCGGTGCGCTGTGCCTTGAGCCAGTAACGGCGGGGGGAGGTGTGATTGTTCCACCGGAAGGATATTGGGAACGCGTCCAGGAGATTTGCAAGAAGTACGACGTATTGCTCCACATTGACGAAGTTGTATGTGGCGTTGGCCGTACGGGTATTTGGTTTGGTTACCAGCACTATGGAATCAAGCCCGATTTTGTAACGATGGCCAAAGGCGTCGCGTCGGGATACGCTGCGATTGCCTGCATGGTTACCACCGACGAAATCTTTGAGATGTTCAAAGGTAATCCGGATGATCCGATGGATTACTTCCGAGACATTTCGACATTTGGCGGATGTACTGCAGGACCAGCGGCCGCAATTGAGAACATGGCGATCATCGAAGAAGAAGGCCTACTTGAAAACACCACAAAGATGGGCGCACGGCTTGTTAGAAATTTGCAGGCCTTGTCAGAAAAGCATCGGGTCATCGGAGATGTGCGCGGTAAGGGGCTGTTCTGTGGTGCGGAATTGGTTGCAGACCGCCAAACGAAAGAACCGGCCGACGAAAAGAAAGTCATGGCAGTTGTCGGCGATTGTATGGCGCAAGGTGTCATTATCGGTGCCACAAATCGGTCGATCCCAGGCTTCAACAACACTTTGTGCTTTAGTCCCGCGTTGATCTCTTCGGCCGATGACATCGATGAGATAACCTCGGCCGTGGATAAGGCTCTCACCAAGGTTTTTAGCTAACGTTGGACTAACGCGGGCTCATTTGGTTTGTTTGGTTGGAGGGCGCGCAGGGAGACCTGCGCGCCTTTTTGATTGGACGGAAGAGGGGTTGGCCTATTGCCGAGCTTCTGGCTATAAGTGTGGGAGAATTTAAGGCCAGATTGTTCATGGCGATATCCGAAGAAACATTCTATCTCGACCCATCACACGAGGGGACCCTGCAAAAGCAGATCCAAACCATGGTGGCTGAAGGAATCTTGTCCGGCCGGTTTCGGTCCGGCGAACGGTTGCCCTCTTCGCGCAAGCTAGCCCAGCATCTTGGAATAAGTCGAATTACCGTCACGCTGGCATATTCCGAGCTTTTGGCGGACGATTATGTCGTCTCGAAAGGGCGGTCAGGATATTTTGTATCCGAGACTGCGCCGCGCCCGCGCATGGCTCAATCTAGCATGCCCCGCGAGGACGCCGTCGATTGGGCACGGATGATCGGTACGCGTTGGTCGACGGGCCCCAAGCTTGAAAAGCCCGGGGATTGGCGACGTTTCAAGTACCCATTCATTTATGGACAGGCAGATGCCTCCCTGTTTGATCACCGCAACTGGCGATTGTGCGCTTTGCAGGCACTCGGTCAGCGAGATTTTGCAGCAATGACAGCAGATTACTACGAGAGGGATGATCCCAAGCTCGTGGAATTCATCGCCCGTCACTCGCTGCCAAGGCGCGGTATTCAGGCGCGCCCGGACGAAATTTTGGTGACATTGGGGGCGCAAAACGCGCTTTGGTTGGCGGCTCAAATCTTATTGACGCAACGCCGAACGGCCGTCATTGAGGCGCCGTGTTATCCAGGTCTCCGCGATATTCTTAATCAAACGCGCTGCAGTGTTCTGCCTGTTGAGGTGGACGCAAAAGGGTTGCCGCCAAAGGCGATCACGGGCGAAGCGGACGTCGTTTTTGCGACACCAAGCCATCATTGTCCTACGAGCGTGACAATGCCGTTAGATCGGCGCCGGGAATTATTGGAACGTGCATCGACAGACAATTTTTTGATCGTCGAGGACGACTATGAATTCGAGATGTCTTTTCTCGAGCCTCCTTCTCCGGCGCTAAAGTCGCTCGATCGGGAAGGGCGGGTAATTCACATCGGCTCGTTCTCGAAATCACTTTTTCCCGGACTGCGACTTGGTTATCTCGTGGGCTCGGAACCGTTCATTCGTGAAGCACGCGCTTTGCGGTCTACAATCCTTCGGCACCCACCCGGACATGTGCAGCGCACCGCCGCATATTTTCTGTCATTTGGCCACTATGATGCATTGATCAAGCGAACGGCAAATGCCTTTCGTGAGCGCCGCCGCGTTATGGAAGACGCCATACGCGTAAACGGACTGGAAGTTGCCGGCGGCGGAGGCGGAGGCTCAAGTTTGTGGATGCGGGCATCGGAACAGACCGATTCTGAGATCTTGGCGCGACGGTTGGCCGAGCAAGGCGTCCTTATTGAATCCGGAACGTCGTTTTTCCCCGGCGATGACCCTCCAAAAAATTTCTACAGGCTGGCGTATTCATCCATTCCGGTCGAACGTATTCCCGAAGGAATCGAATTAATTGCGCAAGCGCTTCGCAAATACCGATAGTAAGCGGCTATTATCACTTACACAAATACAACAATTTCTGATGCAGGGCCCCAATAAACTCGGCACAATACTTGAAGTAAGTGCGCAATCTGTTTCTGGACGCTTGAGCAAATCACGGACAGGTTTTTACGTGTCAATTCTAGAATGACTACAAGTAGGTGCGATTTGGAAAATAGAGCCGCTCAGAAAGGCTCTATAATGGGCAAGGCGCTAAAGTCCCAGAAATCGGTGAAATCGTGAAAAACTTGATGTCGCGACATGATGGCGCACTTAATGCTTCAAGGTGCTTGAGCTAAGAGGGTGTCTAACCTGTGGTACTAAAGCTGGTTTGTAACTGGACCTAACGGTTCGCCCGATGGCTACCTAGATAACGCCAGAACCCAATAAGAGGAATCCGCGCGATGAAAATGACAACCGAAGAAGCCTTTATCAAAGTCCTCCAACTGCATGGCATTCGCCATTCTTTCGGCATTATCGGTTCTGCAATGATGCCGATCTCCGATCTGTTCCCGGCTGCCGGGATTACATTTTGGGATTGTGCCCACGAAGGTTCAGCCGGTTTCATGGCAGATGGCTACACTCGTGCCACAGGCGAGATGAGCATGATGATCGCTCAAAACGGTCCAGGCATCACAAACTTTGTGACTCCAGTCAAAACCGCCTATTGGAACCACACACCTCTTTTGCTCGTTACACCGCAGGCTGCAAACAAAACCATTGGTCAGGGTGGATTCCAGGAAGTCGAGCAAATGAAAACGTTCGAGGACATGGTCGCATATCAAGAAGAGGTCCGCGACCCGAGCCGAATTCCCGAGGTTCTGAACCGAGTGATTTTGCAAGCTAAGCGCGCTTCGGCGCCTGCTCAGATCAACATCCCACGCGATTATTGGACGCAGGTGATTGATGTCGATCTACCCGCGATTGTTGAGTTTGAGCGGCCATCTGGCGGCGCAACCGCGATCAAAGAAGCAGCTACTCTTTTGTCGAATGCCAAATTCCCCGTTATCTTGAACGGCGCTGGCGTGGTTCTTTCCGGCGCAATTCCGGCATCGATGAACCTTGCCGAGCGTTTAGAAGCACCTGTTTGCGTCGGATACCAGCACAACGATGCGTTTCCAGGTTCGCACCCCCTCTTTGCCGGGCCGCTTGGCTACAATGGTTCTAAAGCCGGGATGGAGCTGATTTCGAAAGCAGATGTTGTCTTGTGTCTTGGTACGCGCCTGAACCCGTTCTCCACACTGCCTGGTTACGGCATCGACTATTGGCCCGCGGACGCGAAGATCATTCAGGTTGATCTGAACCCCGATCGTATCGGTTTGACCAAAAAAGTTGCCGTCGGAATTGTTGGCGATGCGAAGAAAGTAGCAGAAGGCATCCTTGCAAATCTGAGCGACACTGCTGGCGACGAAGGCCGAGCAGATCGCAAGAATTTGATCGCAACTTCGAAATCAACTTGGGCGCAGCAGTTGTCCAGCATGGATCACGAAGATGACGATCCCGGCACATCCTGGAACGAGCGCGCTCGTCAGGCAAAGCCAGATTGGATGAGCCCCCGAATGGCATGGCGCGCCATTCAATCTGCCCTTCCGAAAGAGGCGATCATTTCTTCCGACATCGGTAACAACTGCGCGATTGGTAACGCTTACCCTTCATTCGAAGAAGGTCGCAAATATCTCGCTCCGGGCCTGTTCGGTCCCTGCGGGTATGGCCTTCCGTCGATTGTTGGCGCGAAAATCGGTCAGCCAAACGTGCCTGTTGTTGGCTTTGCCGGCGACGGTGCATTCGGTATCGCTGTGAACGAACTGACTGCAATCGGTCGCGGTGAATGGCCTCCGATCACACAGATCGTATTCCGTAACTATCAGTGGGGTGCTGAAAAGCGTAACACCACGCTTTGGTATCAGGACAACTTCGTCGGAACCGAACTTGATACGCAGGTTTCATATGCCGGCATCGCGCAAGCTTGTGGCCTCCAGGGTGTTGTTGCCCGGACAATGGAAGAACTTACAGCGGCCTTGCACAAGGCGATCGATGATCAAATGAACCATGGTAAAACCACATTGATCGAAGCCATGATCAATCAGGAACTTGGCGAACCATTCCGCCGCGACGCGATGAAGGCACCGGTTGCGGTTGCTGGCGTCAGCGCCACGGATATGGCGGCTGAGTAAACGCTGTGACATGATGTGATAGAGGCCGGTGGGTGACCCGCCGGCCTTTTTCTTGGGAGACACTCGATATGCCTGTGATTGATGATATTATAGCGGCGAGTAGTTCGGCGTGCCCTCACATCGTTCTCTCCGAGGGTGATGACCCGCGAGTCCAAGAGGCAGCCGAGCGCGCAGCCAAGGATGGCGTGGCACGCCTGTCGCTGGTGGGCGCCAGTCTCGAAGCCACTGAAGGCATCGACGTCATTGATCCCGAAAATTCAGATCGCCTGGACGATTACGCGCAAGCATACTTCGAATTGCGCAGGCATAAGGGAATGACCAAAGAGACGGCGCTTGAAGCAATGTCATCGCGACTGGGATACGCAGCGATGATGGTTCGGCAGGGCGACGCCGACGGAACGCTGGGCGGTGCGGTAGAGACAACATCGGATGTCGTTCGCACGGCACTCCAGGTCATTGGTAGGGCCAAAGACGCAGAAGTTGTTTCCAGTTATTTCCTGATGCTTTTGGGTGCGCCGTTTGATCGCCCTGTGATTTTTTCTGACTGCGGATTGATATTGCAGCCGACAGCCGAAGAGTTGGCTAGTATCGCTCTTGCGTCTTCCCAATCGCTCACGGCACTCACGGGTTTGACGCCGCGCGTCGCATTTCTTTCTTTTTCGACAAAGGGCTCAGTTCCTTCTCGCGCGCATGAATCTTTGGAACGAATTCAAGCAGCAATGGAAATCGTGTCTATGCGTGCGCCCGACCTTGCACTGGACGGAGAATTGCAGTTCGATGCGGCCATTGTTCCCGATATCGCAAAAAGAAAAGCGCCTGGATCACTCATCGAAGGTCAAGCAAATGTCTTTGTTTTCCCGAGCCTTAGCTCTGGCAATATAGGGTACAAGATAGCGCAACGGCTTGGCGGAGCGATTGCATTGGGGCCGGTGTTGCAAGGTCTCGCGCGCCCGGCAAATGACCTCAGCCGTGGTGCGACGGCAGATGATATCTATCAAATGATTGCAATTACTGGCGCACAGGCGGCTGCCACTTGAAGCCAAATGGCTTTCGTGTTCGAGATCGGTAACGAAAAAAATTGCGGAGAAATCCCTATGCGCGCCCAACCTAAAGCCAGTCACTTTGTGAACGGATCCTATTTCGAAGACGATGCCGGGGATGCGATTGATTGCATCTATGCGGCTGATGGCACGGTTGTTGCACGACTTTATGAGGCAACAGACGCCGTGACCGAAGCTGCGATTTCGGCCGCGAAAGCGGCGGGGCCAGCGTGGGCGGCGATGACGGGAACCGAGCGGGGCCGTATTTTGCGACGGGCATCCGATATGATGCGAGATCTTAATCAAAGCCTAAGCGAGACCGAAACCCTCGACACCGGCAAGCCACTTCAGGAAACGCTCGTTGCGGATGCGACGTCTGGCGCCGATGCGCTCGAGTATTTTGGAGGGCTGGCAGGCAGCATAACCGGTGAACATATCCCGCTCCCAGGTGGCGATTGGGCTTATACGATCCGTGAACCCTTGGGCGTGTGCGTTGGTATTGGTGCGTGGAATTATCCGACGCAAATCGCATGTTGGAAGGCCGCGCCAGCGCTCGCCTGCGGAAATACAATGGTTTTTAAGCCATCGGAAACGACGCCGCTTTCCGCGCTCAGAGTGGCGGAGATCCTCAAAGACGCAGGTCTGCCCGATGGCGTATTCAATGTTGTCCAAGGGCGAGGCGGCGTTGGTGCAGCGCTAATCGGCGATAATCGGGTCGCAAAAGTTTCGCTAACGGGGTCCGTTCCGACTGGGAAGAAGGTGTATGCGGCTGCAGCAGCTGGCATGCGACACGTCACGATGGAACTTGGCGGGAAATCACCGCTGCTTGTCTTTGCCGATGCAGATCTCGACAAAGCGGTCTCAGGAGCAATTCTGGGGAACTTTTATTCGTCGGGCCAGGTTTGCTCAAATGGCACACGCGTTTTTGTGGAAAATAACGTGCGCGACGACTTTGTGGCTCGGCTCGTAAGACGCTTGCGAGACGGCGTCATTATGGGCGATCCAATGGACGAAGCTGTGAATTTCGGGCCTCTGGTCAACGAAGCGCAGATGGGCATCGTGCTTGATTATATCGAAAAAGGCAAAAGCGAAGGTGCGGTGCTGGCATACGGCGGACGCCGTACGGATCGAAATGGGTTTTTCGTTGAACCAACGGTTTTTACCGATGTTCGCGATGACATGACGATCGCGCAAGAAGAAATTTTCGGCCCTGTTTTGTCTGTGCTTGATTTTGCGACTGAGGAAGAAGCGCTGATGCGCGCAAATGCGACGCCCTTTGGGCTGGCCGCAGGCGTATTCACGCGAGACCTAACCCGCGCCCATCGCATCGCAGCTGGCTTCGAGGCAGGGACGTGTTACATCAATCATTATAACGCCGCGCCAGTGGAAATGCCCTTTGGTGGCTCAAAGTTAAGCGGCGTCGGAAGAGAGAATTCTAAGGCAGCCATCAACCATTATTCTGAAGCCAAGACCGTTTATGTTGGCATGGGGGATGTAGAAGCGCCGTTCTGACCAAGAGTGCTATCGAGCATTCCAGAGTTTTTTGATCATGATCGCTTGGCGTTTATTCGTTCGCCAATGGTGGCGAGAATGAAAGCTTTCTGAGGCTCGCCAGATTCGCTGTCTTGCGTTAACCGCGGGCAACAGTCGCGCAGAAGTATGCAGCACACGAGAACATAAAGAAAAAGCGGCGACACCAGGGAGGAGGAAGGTGCCGCCGCCATTTTTCAGGAGGCCCAAGGGAGGAGGAGGACGCCCTGATCCGAAATCGCGATCAGCTGTCGTAAGCCGCGCGATAAGCGATAGAGCGAAGCTGGAGCGGCGAAACGCCGAGATCCGCCAGTTCGCGCTCTGAAAGATTTTCGAGTTCTTCGAGCGTTTGACGATAGGTTCTGTACCGCTGTACGCGAAGCGACAGACCGTTGATGAATCCGGACATCCGCGAAGGTTTTGAAACTGCGGACCGGGAAAAGAGATCCAAGGCACTCATGTTCGTCATCCTAATAAATGCGCCGTTCAACATGTCCGACGCGGGGTTGCTTGTTGACCATGAAGATATGCTCATGCTGCAGATGCACAATCCCCCAGTCACTCAATGCTGCTATGCAGAATGCGCATGGGTCGGTGCGGCGTAAACGAGCAAATCGCATCGAAAAGTGGCAAAAGGGTTCGATGGGGTTGCTAAGCGTGCGGCTTCGGCACAGTTAAGCCACAGCAAAGCAGGAAAGAGCATACCAGATGGCCGATTTGAAAGACCGAATCCTTGACAGTCTAAAGTCCGTACCGGTGCCCGGCGGCGGCACTTTGGTTAGTCGCGATCTCGTCCGAGCCCTGAATGTTGAAGAAGGCGCCGTGCGCTTTGTAATTGAAGCGCCGTCCGCTGAAGTCGCCGCTGGATTTGAACCGGCCCGAATTGCGGCTGAGAAAGCCATTCGTGAAATCTCGGGTGTTAAGTCTGTTAATGCTGTACTGACAGCGCATGGCCCTGCTGCGCCGGCACAAAAAGCGCCGCCATCCCTAAAGGTCGGAGGGCACCCAACGCCACAGCAGGGCGGGCCACAAAAAGTTTCGGGAGTAGACCGGATCATTGCTGTCGGTTCCGGCAAAGGAGGCGTTGGGAAATCAACAGTTTCGTCTAACCTTGCTGTCGCGCTTGCAAAACAAGGCCGCCGCGTTGGGCTGCTGGATGCAGATATATATGGCCCATCGCAGCCCAAGATGATGGGAATTCAAAAGCGCCCATCTTCGCCAGATGGAAAAACGATTATCCCGCTTAAATCCCATGGCGTCACTCTTATGTCGATTGGCTTTATGGTTGAGCCGGAAAAAGCCGTCGTTTGGCGGGGACCTATGCTCATGGGCGCTCTTCAGCAGATGCTGGGCCAGGTCGAATGGGGCGAGTTGGATGTATTGATAATCGATTTGCCGCCCGGAACAGGTGATGTGCAGCTTACCCTTTGTCAGCGGACCGAGGTTACAGGGGCGATTGTGGTCTCAACTCCGCAAGATGTAGCCCTTTTGGATGCACGCAAGGCCATTGATATGTTCACTACGCTTAATACCCCGATTCTGGGTTTGATCGAAAATATGAGCACATATGTCTGCCCTAACTGTGGGAATGAAGAGCATCTGTTTGGGCATGGCGGAGTTCGCGCGGAAGCAGAGCGACTCGGGGTTCCGTTCCTCGGAGAACTACCTCTCTCCCTTGATGTTCGGCTTGCCGGCGATGCTGGCCAGCCTATCGCCATGGGCGAGGGGGCAGCGGCGGTTGCTTATGGTCACTTGGCAAGTCGGCTGATCGGCGGAGGCATGGGATAGCCATCCCAGTTTCTTTTCCGACGGCTCCATATTCAAATAGGCCTCAAGAGTAATGATCCAAGAATGCGTAGCCTAGGCCTGCGTTTCCTTATGGCGTGTGTTTTGGGAAACTGTGGGAGATCGGCGCAGCGGTTTGCTTGTCTTACGGCTTGAGTTCTACGATTCGCGGTGTTTAACACACCAAAGAAGCTCAAGATCTAAAAAATCCGGGAAAATATGGGAAACCGGAATTAGTTTTGAGTCACTACATATAGTTATAGATTTGCAATATTTGGTGAAAATCGCACAATATCTGGAAAATCAGATATGAATCTTTCGCATATCTCCATATTTTTATGAAAAAATTTGTTGTCTCCCATGAATTCCCATGGCATGTTCTCTTCATCGGATAGAGCGGGACAGTATCAAGGGGCGCAAAAAGACCCCGAACCCAAACAACAAGCAGGTTTCATACAGGCACCCAGCTTCATCCAATTGAGAGATCCGGCGCGCGGGCGAGCAGACATCCCCCCAGGTGGCGCGCGCAGCTGGACATTCCCGGTAACGGGACGAGGGCGGCGGATCGGACACATGGCAGCAGTCCGATCCGCCGTTTTCCTATTTTGGGGGGGTGAATTTTAGGGAGCTACGGGACAGTGGTTCGGATGTTCAGAGGTGAAGGTGTCCAGAAGGTGGACACAAAGGGCAGGGTGTCTATCCCGGCCCATTATCGCCGTGTACTGGAATCTGGAGACCCATCCTATAGCGAAGGCAAAGCGCCGGAATTTGTGATAGTGTACGGCGATCATCGTCGCGACTTTCTGGAGTGTTTCACCATCGACGCCGCAAACGACGTCGACGCACGGATCGCCGAGTTGCCCCGTGGCTCGGCGCGCCGTCGCGCAATGGAAAAGCTGTTTCACGGCCAGTCGTTGCCACTGACAGTTGATGAAACCGGCCGGATCGTTCTGCCTGCCAAGCTTCGTCAGAAGATTGGTATCGAAGGCGAGGCTTACTTTATCGCTATGGGGGATACATTTCAGATTTGGAAGCCTGCGACGTTTGAAAGTCAGGACAGCGACGTCGAAGCATTGCTCGACGATCTTGGCGGAGCTGACATCTGGACCCTTCTTGAGGGAGAGGAGGGCTGAGTTATGGCCGCCGCTGCTAGGGCCTCCTCTCACGCACCTCATATTCCTGTTCTTATCGGCCCAATTCTAGAGGCCTGCGCACCAATTTCCGGACGATGGTTGGACGGCACTTTCGGCGCGGGCGGTTATGCGCGAGCGCTTCTGGACGCAGGTGCCGAACTAGTTGTTGGAGTGGATCGCGATCCAACGGTTTTCGATCTCGCATCGAATTGGTCGGATGATTACGGCGAGAGACTAGTGCTCGTTGAGGGTGAATTTTCCGATTTAGACCAATATGTTGAAGGCGGGTTAGATGGCGTTGTTCTTGATCTGGGCGTCTCGTCGATGCAGTTGGATCAGGCGGAGCGCGGGTTTTCGTTCATGTCAGATGGTCCCTTGGATATGCGTATGAGCCAATCGGGAACCTCCGCAGCTGACATCGTTGCCGACGCGGATGAGGGACAACTCGCGGACATCCTGTATCATTACGGCGAAGAGCGAGCGTCAAGGCGGATCGCTCGTGCCATTGTTGCCGCTCGGACGAGCGCTCCTATTGTGACAACGGCCGCATTGGTCAAGATCGTCGAAGCTTGTTTGCCCCGACCGAAGCCTGGGCAAAGCCACCCGGCAACGCGGACGTTTCAGGCGCTTCGGATCGCGGTGAACGATGAATTTGGTCAATTAGTTGCCGGACTAGAGGCTGCCGAGCGCGCCCTAAGCCCGAACGGGTGGTTGGCGGTGGTCAGTTTTCACTCGCTGGAAGATCGAGTGGTGAAGAGGTTTTTTCAGGAACGATCTGGCAAGGCCAGCGGAGGAAACCGCTATCAACCGCAAGTGCTCGCTGACGCGCCGCGATTCAAAGCGCGGAACAAAGGATTGACAGCGGATAGCGAAGAATTGAAGCGAAACCCACGAAGTCGGTCGGCAACGTTGCGCGTTGGGCAGCGAACCGAGGCTCCCGCAGGTATGGTCAATCGGCAGAAACTCGGATTGCCAAAATTGGTGTTGGACGGATAAATGCGATCATTTTTCTTTGTTATTACAGGCTTATTTGTAATGGCGCTGGCCGTTTGGGCCTATCGTCAAAACTATGAGACGCAGGCAAGCCTTCGGGAAGTAGCCCAATTGCGATCCGAAATCTCTGGCTTGCGCGAGCGCGCGGGCGTATTGCGCGCGGAATGGGCTTATTTGAACCGTCCCGAGCGTCTGGCCGACCTCGCAGACATCAATTTTGACAGCCTCGGCCTCTTGCCGCTTCGCCCAGATCACTTTGGCCACATTGACCAGATCACATATCCCATTGAGCCTCTGCCACCGATCATGGTGCCGGTTGAGGTTATGAGCCGTTTGGGAGCAAACCAATGACACGTACACCGCTCCGCCCTTTAGCCCGAATTCTGGCGGCGCGTCGAGTCGGTGAGAACCCCGACTCGATAGAACGCGAAAACCTAGAGCAACGCCACGAGGCGGCGCGGGATGACTCCCGCGCACGTGCCGAAGGCCGATTATTGATCCTCGGTGTCTTCTTCCTATGCGCATTTGTGATGGTTGCGATGAAGATGTCGGCCTTGGCCGCCAGCGATCCGTCCGAGCCAAAGATTGCCGCGACCGGCGCACAGATTGTTGCGGCCCGCGCAGATATTACAGATCGTAACGGTCGAATCCTTGCAACAAATCTGTCGACACATGCGCTTTATGCCCAGCCGCCTTTGATGATAGAGCCCGAGCGCGCGGCAGCCGAACTGGCCGAGATCTTCCCCGATTTGGATGCTGAGAAGTTACAAAGGAAATTTACGGGCAATAGGAAATTCATTTGGATAAAGCGGCGGATCAGCCCAGAGCAGCAGCAAGCCGTTTTTGATATTGGTGATCCAGGACTTCTTTTTGGCCCTCGTGAAATGCGACTTTACCCTAACGGCCAAGTTGCCGCACATGTCTTGGGCGGAGCTGGGTTTGGTCGCGAAGGGGTTTCTTCTGCAGAGTTGATCGGTGTTGCGGGAATTGAGCGCGCCATGGACGAAACTCTGCGTGACCCAGGTCGTGGCGACGTTGCGCTGGCGCTTTCCATTGATCTGACCGTACAGGCTGCTGTCGAGCGTGTGCTTGAGGGTGGTATGCGCCTAATGAATGCAAAGGGCGCGGCGGCCGTTCTGATGAACATTCACACCGGCGAGATCGTGTCTCTTGCAAGCCTACCGGATTTTGATCCAAACGACCGACCCCAGCCTTTGACTAGCGGCGATCCTGGTGACTCACCATTGTTCAATCGGGCGGTTCAAGGTGTCTACGAGCTCGGATCGACATACAAGATTTTTGCCGTGGCACAAGGAATAGACGAGAAAATCGTAAGCCGTTCCACGATGGTCGATATCACAGGTCCGCTTCGTTGGGGAAAGCATAAGATCCGTGATTTTCGCAACTATGGTAAAGCTTTGTCGGTTGAAGACGTTATTGTAAAGTCATCAAATATCGGAACTGCACGGATCGCCCAAAAGATCGGTGTTGAACGTCAGAAATCATTTTTGGGCCAATTGGGGCTCTTGGATGCAACTCCAGTTGAGTTGGCCGAGGCACGGCGTGCAATGCCACTTCTCCCCAAGAATTGGTCCGAGATTTCGACCATGACGATCTCTTACGGCCACGGCATCTCCGCCAGCCCACTGCACCTAGCGTCAGCCTATGCAAGCCTTTTGAATGGCGGATTAAAAGTCGAGCCAACTTTGCTTCGTCAGGATCAATATGTGCGGGGCTCTCGGATCGTCAGCGAAAACACATCGAAACAAGCCCGTGAGATTTTGCGCCAAGTCGTGACAAGAGGAACAGCAAGTTTTGGCGAGGTGCCTGGTTATCGCGTCGGCGGAAAAACGGGTACGGCTGATAAGGCAAAAAGCACAGGCGGCTATTATGAGGACAAAGTGATTGCAACTTTTGCCAGCGTGTTTCCGGCCGATGATCCGCAATATGTATTGGTTGTTTCGTTGGATGAGCCCGTTGAGACAAGCGGCAAGGAGCCTCGGCGTACAGCAGGCTGGACTGCAGTGCCGGTCTCGGCTGAAGTTATTCGTCGCGTCGCTCCACTTCTTGGGCTTGCACCGGGCGTTGAACAAGTAGCGACGAGCGGTATAACACTGGCGCGGAATTGACCGAACGACAGTAGAGGGACTCAATGCAAACGCGGGCAAAGTCAAAGGCGCTTTCTGAGCTCGGATTGACCGCGCGCAATGCATTTGACGTGTCTGTTACGGGGCTGAGCGTGGACAGCCGCAACGTCCGAGAGGGGCATTTGTTTTTTGCGTTGCCGGGGAATGCGGTTCATGGTGCCGAGTTCATTCAATATGCGATCCGACAACACGCGGGCGCAGTCTTAACCGATCGCGAAGGGGCTGCAATCGCGGAGACAATTTTGGAAGAAAGCGGCGTCCCGTTGATCGTTGCCGAAGATCCGCGGGAAGCTTTGGCGTTCACTGCGTCTTTGTGGTTTGAGGCCCAGCCGGAAGTTATAACCGCTGTTACCGGGACAAACGGAAAGACCAGTGTGGCGACCTTTGCGCGACAGCTTTGGGCTGAAATGGGTGCCGAAGCGGTTAACATCGGAACAACCGGCGTTGAGGGTGCGTTTTCAGCTCCATTGGCTCACACAACGCCAGAGCCAGTAACGCTTCACGATATGCTCGCACGCATCGCGGATGCTGGGGTTACCCATGCTGCGATGGAGGCTTCCTCGCACGGTTTGGCGCAGCGACGCCTTGACGGTGTCCGGCTTGCGGCTGCTGCATTTACGAATCTTAGCCAGGATCATTTGGACTACCATCCAACGTTTGACGATTACTTCGAGGCAAAATCTGGCTTGTTCTCCAGGATTTTGCCGGAAGATGCGACAGCGGTGGTGAATATCGACGACGGTTGGGGTCCGCGAATGGCTGACATCGTAGATGTACGCGGCCAGGATTTACTAACTGTGGGTCGGAGTGAGGGAGCCGCGATTCGAATTTTGGGGCAACGTTTTGATGCGAAAGGTCAGGAGTGTCGTTTTGAATTCGGCGGGCGCGTTCGGCAAGCGCGGCTTGACCTTATTGGAGGTTTTCAAGCCGAAAACGCTCTTGTTGCGGCAGGTTTGTGCATTGCGACGGGAGCAGACCCGGACGAAACTTTCGATAGTTTGCGTGCGCTCCGTACGGTGCGCGGACGAATGCAATTTGCCGCACAGCGCGAAAACAGTGCGACGGTATTTGTCGATTACGCGCATACACCAGAAGCGTTGAAGACGGCATTGCAGGCGATCCGCCCGCATGTTTTGGGACGTTTGGTTGTCGTCTTTGGGGCTGGTGGAGACCGCGATCAGACAAAACGTCCGTTGATGGGCCGCGCGGCCGCCGACTATGCCGACATAGCATTCGTGACAGACGACAACCCACGTTCAGAAGATCCGTCGGTCATCCGCCGCTCTGTGCTGGATGGCGCAAAAAAGGGATCGGCTGAAGTTTACGAAGTTGGCGATCGAGCCGAAGCGATCTTGAGAGGCGTCGATGCGCTTGGCGCAGGAGACGCATTGCTCATAGCTGGTAAAGGGCATGAAACCGGCCAAGTGATTGGCGATGCAGTTCTTCCCTTTGACGACGTTGAACAAGCTAGTGTCGCAGTCGCGGCTTTGGACGGGAAGGGCTTGTGAGCGTGCTTTGGACACGGGACGCAGCGGTTGCCGCAACAAGCGGCCAAATGCAAGGGTCAGACTGGGTGTCGACAGGCGTCTCGATCGATACGCGTACTTTGAAACCGGGTGACATATTTGTCGCGCTTAGTGATGCGCGCGACGGGCATGACTTTGTGGCGGATGCTCTGTCAAAAGGCGCGGCGGCAGCCTTGGTGTCTCACATTCCATCGAATGTGGAATCGGCAGCACCGCTCTTGATCGTTGACGATGTTTTGGCCGGATTGGAAAGATTGGCGATTGCTGCCCGCGCGCGCACTAAAGCACAAGTGATTGCTGTCACGGGGTCGGCGGGAAAAACATCGACAAAAGAAATGCTCCGGCACGTTCTGGTCGCGCAAGGGCGCACCCATGCAGCCGAAGCAAGCTATAACAATCATTGGGGCGTGCCGTTAACGCTGGCAAGGATGCCCGCGGATACTGATTTTGCGATTGTCGAGATTGGAATGAATCATCCCGGCGAAATCGCGCCATTGTCCAAGATTGCGCGCCCAAATGTGGCCATAATAACGACGGTAGCTGCCGCCCATTTGGAAGCTTTTGACGACATTGAAGGTATCGCTTTCGAAAAAGCATCGATCTTTGAGGGACTTGAACCCGAGGGCGCCGCCGTTTTTAATTCCGATGTCGAAACGGCGATGGTCTTACATGATTGTGCCAAACGTCATTCCAATCGATTAGTGAGTTTTGGCATCTTGCCAGGCGCGACACTCCATTGCCATGACCTTCGACTCTACGCCAATTCAAGCGTCGTTCGTGGAACCTTTCGTGGAGATAGCTTTCTGTTCAAAGTTGGCGCCCCGGGACGGCATTTTGCAATGAACGCACTTGCAGTTTATGGCGCGGCCTGTCTCGTTGGCGCGGATGCGGCTGTTGTGGCTTGTGACATTGCAACTTGGACGGTCCCAGAGGGGCGTGGCCGTCGCAAAACGCTGACACTGGATACGCTTGAAGACTTACGTATCGATTTGATCGATGATGCGTTCAATGCAAACCCGGCGTCGATGATCGCAGCCTTTGAGGTTCTCGCGGCGCTTGACCCAACAGACGGCGTTGGGCGGGTCAACAAAGGAAGACGTGTCGCTATATTGGGCGATATGCTCGAGCTTGGGCCAAGCGAACAAGCATTGCACGCCGCATTGGCTGACCATCCAGCAATGGATTTGATCGACCAGGTGCATTGTGTCGGGCCAAAGATGCGCGCAATGTATGAGGCACTGCCAGAAGCGCGTCGCGGACGCTGGACCGAAAGTGCGAATGAACTCGCGAAAGACGCACACAAACTGATAGATGCTGGCGATGTGGTGCTGGTAAAGGGATCGAAGGGTAGTCGTGTCAGCCAAGTCGCCGCCGCATTGGCAGCGCTCGACCGCGGATCGGCCAAGACAGACGAGCAAGGGTTGGAATAGTATGCTTTATTGGCTGACAGCATTCTCTGATGGCGGTGATTTTTTCAACCTTTTCAGATACATAACCTTTCGTGCGGGAGGTGCATTTTTTACCGCGCTTATTTTTGGATTTATCTTCGGCCAACCTCTGATTAATGTACTAAGGCGTCGTCAAGGCAAAGGACAACCGATTAGAGATGATGGCCCGGAGGGGCATTTTGCCAAAGCAGGAACGCCCACAATGGGCGGCGTCTTGATCCTTGGGGCATTGATCACCTCATCGTTGCTCTGGGCACGATTGGACATTGGGTACGTTTGGCTGATCCTTTTTGTGACGATTGCCTTCGGCGCGATTGGTTTCATGGATGATTATCAGAAAGTGACCAAGAACAGCCATGCAGGTGTTTCCGGAAAAGTGCGGCTTGGTCTTGGATTTGTGATCGCCGCAATCGCTGGCATCTGGGCAACGTCGATGCATCCTGCTGACTTACAAAACCAACTGGCTATTCCAGTCATTTCGATGCTTCTGAACCTCGGCATTCTATTTGTACCGTTTGCAATGCTCGTTATTGTCGGGTCTGCGAATGCAGTAAATCTGACTGATGGGCTGGATGGGCTGGCAATCATGCCGGTGATGATTGCGGCTGGCTCACTGGGCGTAATTGCCTATGCGGTTGGGCGAACGGATTTCACGGAGTATCTTGGCATCAATTATGTTCCCGGCACGGGTGAAATACTGATTTTCTCGGCTGGGCTGATTGGCGGTGGGCTTGGCTTCCTTTGGTACAATGCGCCGCCGGCTGCTGTCTTCATGGGCGACACTGGTTCTCTGGCGCTAGGTGGTGCTCTGGGCGCTATTGCCGTTGCGACGAAACACGAAATCGTCCTTTCGATCATCGGTGGATTGTTTGTTGTCGAAGCACTGAGTGTGATCATTCAAGTGGCCTACTACAAACGAACAGGGAAACGCGTATTTCTGATGGCGCCGATTCACCACCACTTTGAAAAGCAAGGGTGGGCCGAACCGCAGATCGTAATACGTTTCTGGATCATTTCGCTAATACTGGCACTTATTGGCCTGGCGACTTTGAAAGTCAGATAAAGTTGTGTGCCTAATTGCGTCGCTGGACAGAACGGGAAATCGGGTTCAGTGAAAATGCGTTGTCACTCGCGGAAGTCTTGGGGCAAACTTGATCAATTGCGGCGCGCTGTCGCCCTATCGGAAAGGTGCGAAGATGGGTTTTTTGTTGAGATGGCTGGGCGCATTTGTTCTGCTGACCGCAACGTATAATCCGACGGGCGTCAGTTTTGTCGGTTGGGCGCACGCGAATTGGGAGGAGTCATTACCCCTGATCGTTTTGTTTGGCTTGATCATCCTCGTGGCCTACGTGCTTTTTCTGACGGCTGTGTTTCGTGGCATTGGAACACTGGGAGTCGGTCTAATTCTCTCGGTCTTCGCTGCGCTCATATGGGTTTTGGTGGATTTCGGTTGGTTGTCGCTAGACAACCCGGGAGCGCTCACCTGGCTTGCGCTGGTCGCGATGTCGGTCGTTCTTGCACTTGGCATGTATTGGGGGATCTTGTGGCGCCGCATGTCGGGACAGCTCGAAGTTGACGACAACAGTGAGGCTTAAGGTTTGATTCCTGTTCGTGGCGTCTCGGGATTAAAAATCGCGGTACTTGGATTGGGCCGGTCTGGTCTCTCCGCCGCGCGTGCACTTCAGGCCGGTGGTGCAGATGTACTTTGCTGGGACGACAGCGAAGACGCACGTGCCCGGGCGGAAAGTACCGGTCATTACATCGAAGACCTTTCCAAGACAGCCGCTTGGTCGGGTGTTGCCCGGCTCATTGTTTCGCCAGGGATTCCGCATCTCTATCCGCAGCCTAACTCAATCGTTGAGCTCGCGATGAAAACGGGTGTTCCGATTGATAACGACATTGGACTCTTCTTTCGCTCTTTCGGAATGGAAGGATGGGATCATTTCGCGGCGATACCAAAAGTCGTCGCAGTGACAGGGTCAAACGGCAAGTCAACAGTGTCCGCACTGATTCACCACTGTTTGGAAGCCGCGGGGCGGCCAAGTCAGTTGGCCGGGAACATCGGACGTGGTGTACTTGATATCGAACCACCGGAAGATGGCGGCGTCGTTGTCCTAGAGTTGTCGTCGTATCAAACCGAATTGGCGCGCGCACTGACGCCGGATATTGCTGTCTTCACGAATTTGACGCCGGACCATTTGGACCGCCACGGCGGGATCGGTGGTTACTTTGCGGCCAAGAGAAGACTTTTTGCAGAAGGTGGCCCTGATCGTGCAATCGTGGGCGTCGACGAACCCGAAGGGCGATTTCTGACGGACCAGCTGTCAGAAGGTGCACAAGATGACCGCGTGATTCAGATTTCTGCCGGCAGAAAGCTGGATGGTCCGGGCTGGTCGGTGTTCGCGCGAAAGGGCTTCCTGTCAGAATACCGAAAAGGGCGGCAAGTTGCCTCAATCGATTTGCGCAAATTGACGGGTTTGCCGGGCGCACACAATCATCAGAACGCCTGCGCTGCTTATGGTGTCCTCCGTTCACTAGGGCTTGCGCCCAAACTTGTAGAAGACGGTTTTGCGTCGTTCGAGGGACTTCCACATCGATCTCAAACGATTGCCGAAATAAACGGTGTGCGGTTCGTCAATGACTCAAAGGCGACTAATGTCGATAGCGCAAATATGGCGCTTTCTGCGTTCAAGGGCATTCGATGGATTGTCGGTGGGCAGATGAAAGACGGTGGCATAGATGGCTTGCGATCTGGTCTTAAGAACGTTGCCAAGGCTTATGTCATAGGGCGACATGCGCGTGAAATCGCACTGTTGTTTGGCAATCTTCCATTAGAAGTTTGCGAGACGATGGACCGGGCCGTCGCGCGTGCGAGCGAAGAGGCTAAGTCCGGAGAGACAGTTCTTTTGGCCCCTGCAGCCGCGAGTTTTGATCAATACGATAATTTTGAAAGGCGTGGCGAAGATTTTATCGCCTGTGTGGAAGCCTTAGGAAATCAAGGAAAAGAAGATGAGTAATGAGAATCCGGTGCGCTGGGGCGTCCTAGGAGCCGCTAAATTCGCGAAGGACTTTATGGCTCGGGCCATTCATGCCGCGGACGGCGCGGAATTGGCAGGGCTTGCGACGTCAAGCGCCGAAAAGGCAAATGGATTCAAATCATTTGCTCCCAATATGCAAGTTTTTGACACCTACGATGCCCTACTGTCAGACCCGACAATCGATGCTGTTTACGTGCCACTGCCGAACCATCTGCATGTGGAGTGGACGCTGAAAGCACTGGCCGCTGGCAAGGCCGTGCTGACCGAAAAACCGATTGCCATGCGTGCGTCTGAATTCGATCAACTCATCGCGGCACGAGATGCCTCCGGAAGGCTTGCTGCCGAAGCCTATATGATCGTGCATCATCCTCAGTGGCAGATGGCGAAAAAGCTCGTGAAAGACGGCGCGATCGGCAAACTTCGGCATGTGCGAGGTGCGTTTTGCTACAATAACGCTGGCGCTACTGCGAATATCCGCAACAGACCGGAGACTGGGGGGGGCGCTTTACGCGATATTGGTGTCTATACAATGGGGTCAACCCGCTATGTCACCGATCTTGAACCGACCAAAGTATCTGCAAAGATCGACTGGGAGAACGACGTGGATGTCTTGTCGTTAGTGCAGGCCGAGTTTTCAGAGTTCACGATGGAAACTATGATCTCGATGCGCATGGATAATCATCAGGAAATGGCGTTCATGGGTGAGGATGGTTGCATAAGATTGACCGCGCCATTCAATCCAACTGTGTTCGGCGAAGCGACTCTGGTTTTGACCAGTGGCGGCGATACGCGCACATGGCGTTGGTCAGGGGTCAGCCATTACGTTGAACAGGTTCAGAATTTCGGCTCAGCAATGCGAGGAGAGATTGTGTACCCTTGTCCGCTGGAATTTAGCCGCGGCACGCAGGTGATGATTGACCTAGCTTTAGAATCAGGTCGGCCAGATTAGGCACCGAAGCAGATCGTCACAGCAGTTGCACCTGGGAAATGTGATTTCAACATCGACTCTGGTACATTCAATTTGCCGTTGCCGCCAGTCGAAGCCTTGAATGTGAGGGACTGCGGCGCGACCGACCGACCGTCGATCAACTGACCGGTTGGAACAACAACTGTGTTCTTCCCTGCCGACAGTGGTGTTTCAACAAAGTACACGACTTTGCGTCCAAGGCGCTCAACACGATGCGCAAAATGACCTTCATCGCCCGCGATTTCAGCAAGTTCGTTCAATGCGTTTTCACCAAGATCGGTAACGCGCGGCTTCAATGAAGGGCGCGGGCTTACTTTGCCGGCGTTAGGAGCTGTAGCAGGTTTTGCAGCTGCCTGTGCATTCGCTGGCTGTTGAAGCGGGCGCGAGACTGCACGCTCCTTTAGCAACGAATATGCAGCATTGATGTTGGCCAGCTCTGCATCCGATCCCACCCCACGATCCGGGTGCATTGCAAAGGCCAACTTTTTCCATGCATCACGAATTTCAACATCCGTCGCATGCGCACCGACACCAAGTGTCTGGTGGGCATCATTGACGGCTTGTGCTTTTTGAATTGGCGACATGGGGCACTCGTTACTTTTTCAGGCCGGTAGGTACGGGTGGGTACCTTGTTCGGCGGGGGACACTCATAAACAACGCCAAAACACTGGCGATGAAGAGTGTATAGCACAGAGTTGCCTAAATTTCGACAGAAACGGACCAGAAATCGGCACATTTCGAGGGAACAAACTGTTTCTATTAGGCTTATTAATGATGTATTAGAAAATAAATACTAATAATTTCAAATATTTAACACAGTTACTCTCTTCGCTGCGATAAGGTATAGCGTTTCAAAGAATATGGCAAAAGGGCGACGCGCGTGCTGCCTAGCCTTTACCAGTCGCAGTTTGCGAAGTGAATATGGACGCTGCGTGCGCCCGGGAAATGGGCATTCAGCACATCTGCAGGGACTTCAAAAATCATAGGACCCTCCGCGGGTGCATGGATGCTAACTATTGTTGGTAAGACTTTGCGCCCATCTACGAGTGCACCCGTCGGAACGGCGACGCGATTTTCTCCTGCAGCCAAAGGAAGATCGACGCGATATGAAATCCGTCGCCCGGTTTGGCGCATAGACGTTGGAACGTGGTTTTGTTTAGACGTATTGCCGTCGGAAAGAATTTCTTCGCAAGCTTGAAGCGCATCGTCACTCAGCGTCATAACGCGCACACGTGCCGCTGGGCGTGGGCGAATATTGCCCTTTGCTGGGGCTGCCTGAGTATAGGCCTGACTGACGATAGAGTCGTTGGCGGGCGCCTCTGCGATATTTTTGAGCAACGAATATGCATTGTTGATGAGCGAAAAGTCGTCGTTCGTGCCAACCCCCCGATCAGGATGGAGTTCGAAAGCACGCTTTTTCCAAGCGTTTCGAATCTCATCGTAGCTGGCGTTGGGGCGGACACCAAGCGCGGTTTCTGCGCTGGCACGGGCAATTTCGGCGCGTGTATTCATTGGTCTGGTACTCACAATCACTCAATAACATGCCACCGAACACTTGGCGACTTTTGTTATTAGACACGAAAAATGTGCGCTGAATTTGACGAAAAT
>CALLWO010000013.1 GCA_938016355.1 uncultured Boseongicola sp.
GCTTCTTCTGACGGCGCGTCATCCAGAGTTTCCAGCTCATCAAGCTCAGCTGCGCCGATGTCTTCAAACAATTCAGCAATCTCGAGGTCCGCTTGCGCTTCGTCCTCTGCTGCCTGTTCGATCACGTCGATGCCTTTTGCCGGCAATTCAGCTTCTTCGCTTGAGCGGGCAACGTTCAATTCGATCGTTGCGTCGACTTCGGGGTGAAGCGTCACTGTAACTTTGTGGAGACCAAGCTCTTTGATCGGTGCAGTCAAAGCGACTTGTTTGCGATCAACCGAGAAGCCAGCGTCCGTTGCAGCTTCTGCGGCGTCACGTGTTGTGACCGACCCGTAAAGCGAACCTGCATCCGAAGCCGAACGAATCACGATGAACTGCTGGCCGTTCAACTTGGCTGCCAGATCTTCGCTTTCCTTCTTGGTTTCCAGATTGCGTGCTTCGAGCTGAGCTTTCTCAGTTTCGAAATGAGCGATGTTTGCGTCTGACGCCCAAAGTGCTTTCTTCTGTGGCAGAAGGAAGTTGCGCGCATAGCCGTCTTTGACCGACACGATGTCGCCCATCTGACCCAGCTTCGCGACGCGTTCCAAAAGGATAACTTGCATGTGCTTTTCTCCTTACTTCACGGCGTATGGCAACAGGGCCAGGAACCGAGCGCGTTTGATTGCACGAGCAAGCTCGCGCTGTTTCTTGGCACTCACAGCGGTGATCCGGCTTGGGACGATTTTGCCGCGCTCAGAAATGTAACGCTGAAGCAGCTTGGTGTCTTTGTAGTCGATCTTTGGTGCGTTATCGCCCGAGAAAGGGCAGACCTTACGACGGCGGAAAAATGGTTTTGCAGCCATAACTTAGTCCTCCTTAACGGCGTTCACGACGACCTTCACGGTCATCTTTACGCATTTGAACCGATGGGCCTTCTTCGTGGGCATCGACTTTGATGGTCAGCACACGCATGACGTCATCATGCAGGCGCATCAGGCGCTCCATTTCCTGAACAGCCGGCGCCGGGGCGTCGGTCTTCAAGAAAGCGAAGTGGCCTTTGCGGTTCTTATTAATCTTGTAAGCCATCGTTTTGACGCCCCAATACTCGTGCTCAACGACGTTTCCGCCGTTGTCCGAAAGTACTGTGCCAAAATGTTCGATAAGGCCTTCGGCTTGCGTGTTGGATAGGTCCTGACGCGCAATCATGACATGCTCATAAAGCGGCATGCGATCTCCAGTTCTAACAGGGCGCACTTCAAAGGATGGGGGTTCGTCCGCCGCTCCCATCCACGAGAGGTTGCACCGGTCAAGCAATCTTGCGGCGGATCAGCGGCTTATACACGTCCATGATGTTGATGCAACCCTGTCCCATTGCTGCCCTTTTTGACCGTTAATTTTGTCGCACGATCTAACAGTCAAAGACGCAAAGGACCTAGTGCGATGCGCAGTGTCGTGGACATCGATCCAGAGAAGCCCGGGCTTGAATTGGTCAATATGCCTTGGGGTTTTCGGCTTCGACCGGCTGATATGAAAGAGCAGACAGGCGACACCGTAACTGAATGGGCGCTGACGTTTCTCGGAATCGTTCTTTTGTTAAGCGCCTTTGGACAATGGATTTTGCCGGGGTCGATTTATGGCGGTGATATGATCGCGATGAAACTCATGCTGACGGCGGTTCTTGGTGTTGCTGGCGGTTTGATCCTTTCAATCTCTGCCCGTGGCTTCCGCCCAGAGGTCCAAGTTGATCGTCAACGCAACGAAATTCGCTTCGTTTCCCGAAACCCGCGTGGCCGCGGTGAGGTTCTCGCTATCGTTGAACTTGATAGCATCATTGGGGTCGGCATGACCAAAAGCATTGACGGTCCTGACTGCCATTGCCTCATCTACATGATCAACGGCAGTAAGCCATTGCGGCTGGCCTCTGGGAGCGAGCGCGAGATCAAAGCCATCCGGCAGCGTATGGACGAATACGTCACATCCCCTGCAGATCGACTGGCCGCGAAAATGGCATCCATGAAAGCCCCGACACCTTCGGCTGCAGCTTAAACGAAAAACGGCGCCCCGAAACGGGACGCCGTCTTGTGTTAGCTTTGCGTGCCTTTACTCAGCGGGCTGAGAGCCCATTGAGCCAGCTTTTTCGCGGCGGCTGTCGTTGTACAAAGCCTTTGCCAACGCAACACACATCAGACCCATTACCATTGTGAACGGTAATGCTCCGATGATCATTGCACTCTTGATAGCATCCATTGGATTGGTGCCATCGCTTGCCGAAAGTATGAGCGATGCGATCACCAAGGTAAGGATAACACCCCAGATGATCCGGTGCTTGATGCCTGTCTCTTGGCTGCCGCCTGACATGATGGTGTTCATGACAAGGATGCCGGAGTCTGCTGAAGTGACCAAGAAAGTCATGATCAGGATCACACACATGATGGTGATGATTGACAAGAAGCTGCCAGAGATCATTTGGCCCAGCGTTGCAAACAACTGATTGGTTTGCGACGCACCTGTAATTGCACCAGCTGCTTCGCCAGTTAACTCCAGATCAATCGCCGTGCCGCCAAGGATTGTCATCCACGCAAAGCAAACGAGGGCAGGGCACAAGACGCAACCGACGATAAACTCGCGTACGCTGCGACCTTTAGAGATGCGAGCAAGGAACAGACCGACAAAAGGCGAGAATGCAATCCACCAAGCCCAGTAGAACGTCGTCCAACCTGATTGCCAGCCAAACTGGCGCCCTTGGTTGCCTGCTTCATAGACAGCAGCAAGTGTGGCCTCATCAAGCTCTGCAGCGGCGCCGGTTAGGCCCGATTTGAACGTTTCGAAGCCGACAGAACCGCCCCAAGCACCCCAAGCATTGGTCGCGCCAGCAAACAAGTCATCGGCCAATGGCTTTGCCGATTCTGGAATAGCTGCTGCGAATTCTGCTGCGGACTGCGGGCCATATGACCCAAAGCTGATAGAGACGAAGTTGATAATGTAATCAACCAATGCCGATGCATATGTGGTCATCGCGAACAAGAACGAACCGAAGATCACAAACGTAAGCAGCAGGATCAGCGAAAGCACCAAGTTTAGGTTGGAAAGGTACTTTACTCCGCGGCCAACGCCGGAAACGGCGGATATGATCGACAACGACATGATGGCGAGCAAGCCGGCAATCAATCCAACTTTGCTTGGCGCGGGTACGTCACCGGCCATATTCATGATCCATTCCATACCTGTGATCGCGTAAACGCCATCGATGAACTGGCTTACGCCAAATCCGATTGTGACCGATACACCAAGAATGGTTGCAACAACGCCAAGCACGTCAACGATGTGACCAAGTGCACCATTCATCAAGCGCCCAAAGAGAGGCGTCAAAGCAGAGCGGATCGTCAACGGCATGTCACGAGTATAGGCGTAGTATGCCAGCGAAAGACCGGTCACGACGTAAATCGACCACGCGTGGAAACCATAGTGTGCAAAGGTAAAGCGATAGGCTGATTTAATGGATTCTTCGGTGTTTCCGACAACATCTCCAGCTACAACCACAGGGTTTGAGCCCCAAAGGCTAAGGGGTTCAGCGGTCGCAAATACCATCAAACCAACGCCCAGACCGGCGCCAAACATCATCGAGAACCACGAGAAGTTCGAAAACTCCGGAGCTTCACCAGGCGTACCCATCACCTTCCGTCCTGATGGCAAAACCGCCACAACGAAAAGGAAGAAGGCGAAGAAGCCAACGATGACAATATAAAACTGATTGAACACAGCGAGAATATTGGAGTTCCAGCTTCCCAAAGTGCCGTTTGCATTTGCTGGGAAAACGAGCGCCCAAATCACAAGAGCAACCATGATGCCTTTACTGATGAGCGCGATCGGTAAGCTGTTGTTTTCATAAAAGCCGGCATCTTGCTTTTTGATATCTAAGTCTGTGAATGGATCTTTTAGTGCCATCGGTCCCTCCCTATTGGCCTCGTTCGCTGAAATTGAGTTCTTTCGCCAATTTTTTCAGCAAACTTCCGCGCATAAGGCCCTAAAAATCGAATTTGCAACAGGGCCATTTCCGACACTATTAACGCAGATTACGCCGCATTTGAAGAATTTCACCAGATTTCATGTCGGGTGTTGCTTCACCTTGACGACATTGCGCTTTCGCCGTTCATTGCGCGCATGACACTTGATCTCGATATTGTGCGCAGCTATTTCCCTGCGTTTTCTGAACCTTCGCTTCACGACCTGGCCTTCTTCGAGAATGCCGGCGGATCCTTTCCTTGCCGTTTCGTGACTGAGCGGCTGGAGCGGTTCTACCGCGAACGCAAAGTGCAACCTTATAGCCCTTATGAGGCAAGCCGGGTGGCTGGCGAGGAAATGGACGAGGCGCGCATGCGCTTAGCTGCCGTGATGGGTGTGGATGAAGATGAGCTCAGCTTTGGGCCGTCAACGACGCAGAACGTTTACGTCTTGGCAAATGCATTCCGCACTTTCCTGAAACCCGGCGACGCAATCGTAGTTACAAATCAGGACCACGAGGCAAACACGGGCGCTTGGCGGCGATTGGCTGACGAAGGCATCATCGTTCGCGAGTGGAAGCTCGATCAAGCCACGGGTCATCTGAACATCGACCTGCTTCCTGAGTTGCTGGACGGTGCTAAGCTTCTGTGTTTCCCGCATTGTTCAAATGTTGTGGCCGAGATCAACGACGTGGCCGCGATCGCAAAAATTGCCCACGACGCGGGGGCCTATGTCTGCGTCGATGGTGTCAGCTATGCGCCCCACGGCATACCAAATGTCGGCAAGCTTGGCGCTGATATCTATATGTTTTCGACCTATAAAACCTATGGGCCGCACCAAGGTATCATGGTGGTCCGCCGCGCGCTGGCCGAACGTCTTCCCAATCAGGGGCACGGGTTCAATGGTGCGATGCTCCATAAGAAATTTACACCCGCTGGCGATGATCACGCACAAATCGCAGCTTGCGCAGGCATGGTTGATTACATCGACGCGCTTTATGCCAGTCTAAAACTTGATCACGTCGATCTCCCTTCGCGTGCTGAGGTTGTTCATGATGCGATGCGTGCCCGTGAGATAGCGCTTACAGAGCCATTGATGGATTTCCTCAAGAACAGAAACGACGTCCGCTTGATCGGGCCGATGGAGGCCAGCGCCCGCGCGCCGACAATTGCGATCCATTGTGACCGACCGGGCCTGGACGTTGCGACGACCCTCGCGCCGCACGGCATCGGGGCATATGGAGGTGATTTCTATGCGCCACGACCGCTTGAGGCGATGGGTATAGATCCAGAGCATGGCGTCTTGCGCGTCTCGATGACGCATTACACGTCTGAATCCGAGGTTGATCGCCTGATCAGCGCCCTAGATCACATCTTGTGACGTAGGAAAGAGAGCGCTGATGTCTGAAAAATCGCCGGTCATATGGTGGGTGAGGCGCGAATTGCGCCTCGCCGACAATCCCGTGCTTCAAAACTGCATCGAAACCGGACGGCCTATTATTCCCGTTTTCATTCTCGACGACGTGTTTGAGACCTATGGCGCATGCCCGCTCTGGCGGTTCGGCCTTGGCGCCGCGCACTTTGCCGAAACCCTCAACGCGCTCGGATCACGTCTGATTTTCCGCAAAGGGCGCGCCAGCGATGTGTTGCAGGCTTTATGCGATGAAACAGGTGCTGAACTGGTGCGCTGGGGCAGGGCGTATGACCCGGAACAAGTCAAACGTGATACCGGCGTTAAACAAGACCTCACAGCCAAAGGCATCGACGCCAAAAGCGTGGCTGCGCATCTGATATTCGAGCCTTGGGACGTCGAGACTAAAACCGGCACCTTTTACAAAGTCTATTCCCCGTTCTGGCGCGCGATCAAGGATCGGCATGTTGCGGATCTCATTCAAGCACCCTCTGCGCTTAAAACTCCTGCAAAATGGCCCGCGAGCGAAGACATCGCACATTGGAAGCTGGCCGATCCAATGAAGCGGGGCGCTGCAATTGTCGCACGCCACATCTGTGTCGGCGAAGAGGCCGCGCGCGACAGGCTGGACCGGTTTTTGAAAGACGCGGTTAATACCTATAAGTCCCGCCGTGACTATCCCGGTGAACCCGCAACATCCAAGCTCAGCGAGAATCTGGCTTGGGGAGAGATCAGCGCGCGGATGCTCTGGCATCTTGGTCACCGCGCAATCGACGAAGGAAAGCATGGCGCTGAACACTTCGTAAAGGAAGTCGTGTGGCGCGAATTCGCTTATCACCTCATCTGGCATACGCCGCATATCGTCGATCAAAGCTGGCGCGAGGGATGGGAACATTTCCCATGGAACGAAGATGACACGCGCATCGATGTCGTTGCTTGGAAAACCGCACGTACCGGTATTCCGTTTGTCGATGCAGCTTTGCGCGAAATGTACGTAACCGGCCACATGCACAACCGCGCTCGCATGGTCGTTGCCAGCTATCTGACGAAGCACATGATGACCCATTGGCGCATCGGTCAGGCGTGGTTCGAAGACTGTCTGATTGATTGGGACCCGGCGGCAAACGCAATGGGCTGGCAATGGACCGCAGGTTCCGGCCCGGATGCCGCGCCCTATTTCCGCATTTTCAATCCAGTGACCCAGTTGGAAAAATTTGACCGCGATCAGGTCTATGAGCATCGGTGGATTGCCGAAGGGCTATCAAACCCTAGCGACACGGCGCTCAGCTATTTTAAGGCCGTGCCGAAATCATGGGGGCTTACTCCCGATGCGGACTACCCCGATCCGATTGTCGCACTGCCGGATGGTCGCCAACGCGCGCTGGATGCCTATCAAAACCGAAGCTTCTGATCAGCACTGGTATCGTCTTGCGAAGCGAGTATGCTGCGCCGCAACAGAATTTGCTGCGATAGCATCACGAAAACAGGAGCGCACCAATGAGCTTGTCAGGAAAAACCGCCGTAATCACCGGCTCTAACTCTGGAATCGGACTTGGAATTGCATGGGAACTGGCGAAAGCAGGGGCCGACGTCGTTTTGAATTCGTTCACAGATCGTGACGAAGATCACGCAATTGCCGCGGACATCGCAGAGAAAACAGGCGTGACCGCGCGCTATATTCAGGCCGATATGTCCAAAGGCGAAGAGTGCCGCGCCTTGATCGAAAAGGCCGGGCGCTGCGACATTCTTATGAACAACGCTGGCATCCAACACGTCGCACCGATCGAGGATTTTCCAACGTCAAAATGGGACGCGATCATCGCCATTAACATGTCGTCAGCATTCCACACGACGGCGGCGGCATTGCCAGTTATGCGCAAATCCGGCTGGGGCCGCGTCATCAACATCGCCTCCGCCCACGGCCTGACGGCGTCGCCCTATAAATCGGCCTATATCACAGCGAAGCACGGCGTTGTCGGCCTCACCAAGACAGTAGGGCTTGAGACGGCGAAAGAAGACATCACCTGTAATGCGATCTGCCCCGGATATGTGCTGACACCGATTATCGAAAGCCAAATCCCGGACCAGATGAAAGCCCATGGCATGAGCCGCGAACAGGTGATCGGCGACGTCATGCTGGTGCGCCAACCATCCAAAGACTTCGTAACCGTGGAACAGGTCGCGGGCACGGCTGTGTTCCTATGTTCTGACGCGGCGGCGCAAATCACCGGCACCACAATCAGTGTCGATGGCGGTTGGACGGCGCTTTGATGGGTTCCTGAGCTATGACGCTCCGCATCAATCTCGCGCTTCAGGGCGGCGGCGCGCATGGGGCCTTCACCTGGGGTGTGCTCGACCGTCTTCTCGAAGACGAGGAAATTGAAATCGCGGGCATTTCGGGCACGTCGGCAGGCGCGCTTAACGGCGCGGCCCTCAAGGCCGGTCTAATCACAGGCGGACGGCAAGGCGCGCGTGAAAATCTCGATTGGCTTTGGTCGCAGGTCGGCTCGATCAGCGATCTTCGCATGGCGGGCTGGATGAATACCTTCAGCCCCGCACCGTCTGCGATCAGTCAAGCACTGGAATATTCGCTCCCTTACAGCTTCGCAGATGCCGCCAGCCGCGTGTTCTCACCCTATCACTACGGGCCATTCTACCGAAATCCGCTGGAACGTATCGCGCGCCGATTCAAATACGATGCTGTGTGCAGCGACGATGGCCCAGCGCTTTTTATCTGTGCCACCAACGTGCGCACAGGCAAAGTTAAAATCTTTTCTGGCAAGGAAATCTCGACCAAGGCTGTTTTAGCCTCGGCCTGCCTCCCTACGATGTTTCAGGCGGTTGAGATAGATGGCGAGGCGTATTGGGACGGCGGATATACAGGTAACCCCGCACTTTTTCCGCTTTTTGACAGCGCATTGCCCGATGACGTCGTTGTGGTGAACATCAATCCGCTTTTTCGTCAG
>CALLWO010000014.1 GCA_938016355.1 uncultured Boseongicola sp.
CAGCCGATAAATCGCGCGACATTGTCGTGATGGCGGAGGTGGCCGAAGAAACCGAATACGTTCCGCATCATCCCAAGAAAATCGCGCTGGTCTTGTCGGCAATGCGCCATTTCGCGGCGTCGCTTGTCGAAGAGGGGTGGCGGGTTCAATATTATCGATTGGATGATCAAGAGCCGGTTTCGTCTATCTGTGGAGCGCTGGTGCGTGCTGCGGCGGAAACGTCGGTTGACCGCGTGGTGGCCACAGAACCCGGTGAATGGCGGTTGCGCGCGGCTCTGGACGAGCTTCCTTTGATACTTGAGATTCTTGAAGACGACCGGTTCATCGCAACACACAAAGACTTCGAAGCTTGGGCGGATGGGCGAAAAGAGCTGCGAATGGAGTGGTTCTATCGGGATATGCGCCGAAAAACCGGCCTTTTGATGGAGGGCGACAAACCTGTCGGTGATCAGTGGAATTTCGACCAAGAAAACCGGAAGAAGCCACCCAAGTCAGTTGATGCGCGCCCGCCTTTGTGGTTCGAAACCGATCGCATAACCGATGAAGTCCTCGCTTTGGTCGAGCAGAGATTTCAGGAAAATTTTGGACGGGTCAAACCGTTTTGGTTTGCGGTGACGCGACCGCAAGCCCTTGATGCACTTGCGCATTTTGTCGAATTCAATTTGCCGTCCTTTGGCGATTACCAAGATGCAATGCTGCGCGATGAACCGTTTCTTTGGCACTCGGTTCTCTCAATTTACATGAATATCGGCCTTCTAGGACCGCTCGAAGTGGCGCGCGCGGCAGAGCAGGCTTGGGTGTCGGGATTTGCGCCTTTGAACGCTGTGGAGGGCTTTATCCGTCAGATCATTGGCTGGCGCGAATATGTCCGGGGCATCTATTTTCGCGAAGGCGCAACGTACCCGCTGCGAAATGCGTTGAAGCACACTCGGAACCTTCCGAACGCATATTGGGGCGGCGAAACAAAAATGGAATGCATTCGCCAAGTGGTGGCGCAAACGCGAGACGAAGCTTATGCGCATCATATCCAGCGCCTGATGGTGACCGGGAATTTCGCGCTTTTGGCCGGTATTGACCCGGCGCAGGTGCACGCGTGGTATCTGTCAGTCTATGCGGATGCTTTTGAATGGGTAGAGAGCCCAAACACAATTGGGATGAGCCAGTTTGCCGACGGCGGCATCGTTGGCTCAAAACCCTATGTGTCGTCTGGCAATTACATTGATCGGATGTCGAATTATTGTGGTGCCTGCGCCTATTCAGTGAAACAGAAAACCGGCGAGACAGCGTGCCCGTTCAACACGCTTTATTGGCATTTTCTGGATCGCCATCGCACGCGGTTTGAGAAAAACCCAAGGATGGTGAATATGTACAGGACTTGGGACCGTATGGACCTCGACCGACGCGAGACGATCATTGAAGATGGCCAAGGTCTTCTTAATAGGCTGGACACCGGAAAAGTTATCTAGTTTCAGTCAGTTCGCGTCTGTTGCTGATGTCTCGTCGAGCGCGCCATTCTCCCAATTGCCTGAGCGTTCTTCGCCTGTGGCATACCGGATGGTGCCTTCGCCCTGCCGCTTACCTTTGACGAACATGCCTTCGTAGACGTCGCCGTTGGAATAGGTTGCAGTTCCGCGACCATCAATTTCACCCGATTGCCATTGGCCCTCATAGATGAAGCCGTCGGGCATGATGATCTTGCCTTGTCCCTGGCGCTGACCGGCCACGAATTGGCCTTCATAAACCGTGCCGTCCGAGTACTTGGCAAGGCCTTGCCCGTCGCGCTGACCGTCTGCCCACTGACCTTCATAGGTGTATCCGTCGTCAAACGTCATCTTGCCTTGGCCGTGCATTTTCGCGTTCAGAAATTCACCTTCGTAAACGAGGCCGTTTGCATAAGTGGCAACGCCGCGACCTTCGATCACGCCTGCATTCCATTCGCCGTCGTATGTATTTCCGTCCTTGTAAATTATTTTTCCGGTGCCGTCGGCAAGGTCTTCTCGGAATGTGCCGGAATAAACGGACCCATCAGGATAGGTGACTTCGCCTTCGCCTTCGATCCGTCCTTCGGCCCACTGACCTTTGTAAACATAGCCGTCCGTTCCGGTGAATGTGCCCACGCCGTGACGCCGATCACTTGCAAATTCGCCGTCATAAACGTCACCATTTGCGTAAGTCACGCGACCTATGCCCTGGCGTCGGCCTTCGACCAAGCCGCCTTCGTAGATATCGCCATTCGGTTGAGTTAGTGTCCCTTGGCCGTTGATTTGCCCATTGGCCCATTCACCGACATAGACCAGCCCATCGGGCATCTCCAACGTGCCTTTGCCTTCGCGAACGCCGCGCACAAGCTGTCCTTCGTAGACGGCGCCGTCGGGATATTCGATTCGCCCGGTGCCTTCTTTGATGCCCTTGTTCCAAGCGCCCTCGTAGACATAGCCATTCGGGCTTTCCATCCGGCCCTGGCCATCGTGGAGCGCGTCGGCGAAGCTGCCTTCGTACTTCACACCGTTGGCGTAGTTCGCCACACCTTGACCGTTGATCTTTCCATCAAGCCAGTCACCCTCGTAGGTGCCGCCGTCTGCGAACTGAATGCGGCCCTTGCCTTCCGGTTTGCCGGAGACAAATGCGCCTTCATAGATTGATCCGTTGGGGAACTCGGCGCGACCTTCACCACGGATTTCGCCGTCGATCCACTCGCCGGAATAGACATAGCCGTTGGGAAGCCGGTAGGTGCCCGTGCCGTGCTGTTTGCCGTCCTTGAAGGTTCCCTCGTAGACGCCGCCGTCGTCATATTGCTTGGTAATGACGCGCCCGTCTTGCGCGGCCGCCATTCCTGTCAGTCCGATTGCGAGCACGCTTGTGCCCAGCCAAAGCTTCAGTCCCTGCACCACGTTTGGATCCATCCCGCCGGTTGCTTAGTTTGCCTGTCACGTAAATCTAGTTGAGCCGCCGGGGACCCGCAACGCTTTTCCCTAGGCCCCTTTCCCTTCCGCGCATCTCTGCTAAGACATTCTTTGGTTGAATGGAGCGACCTATGGGCGATCGGTTTCGTATAACACTTGCACAATTGAATCCGACAGTGGGTGATCTGGCCGGAAATGCCGCGTTGGCAAAAACTGCTTGGGACGCTGGAAAATCCGCAGGCGCAGATTTTGTCGCGCTGAGCGAGATGTTTATTTCCGGCTACAACACGCAGGATCTTGTCACCAAACCGGCGTTTGCACGCGATTGCATGGCGCATATTGAGGCTTTGATGGCCGCATGCGCCGACGGCCCCGCTCTGGGCATCGGCGGGCCGCTGTTGCAGGGCGACAAGCTTTACAATGCGTATTACGTATTGAAGGGCGGTCGGATCGTTCGTCAGGTACTCAAGCATCATCTTCCCAACGAAACTGTTTTTGACGAGGTGCGCCTTTACGATCCGGGCCCTCTCTCGGGGCCGTATGATCTTGGAATTGTCCGTGTCGGCACGCCGATTTGCGAAGACGCGTGGCACGAAGACGTGCCCGAAGCGCTTGAAGAAACCGGCGCTGAGATCTTGCTGGTGCCGAACGGATCACCTTACTACCGCGGGAAGTTCGATACGCGTCTCAACCACATGGTCGCCCGCACAGTCGAAACGGGTCTGCCTCTGATCTACCTCAATATGGTCGGTGGGCAGGACGATCAGGTGTTTGATGGTGGGTCGTTTGTTTTGAACCCTGGCGGCGAGCTTGCGCTTCGGATGCCCGTATTCGATGACGCTATCACCCATGTTGATTTTGAAGAGGTCGACGGTCGCTGGCGCGCAATTCCTGGGGACATTGCTGCGTTTCCAGACGATTGGGAGCAGGATTACAGGGTCATGACTGAGGCCGTGCGGGATTATTTCCGTAAGACCGGCTTCAAGAAAGCGATGCTCGGTCTTTCGGGCGGAATTGATTCTGCGATCGTGGCCGCGATTGCATGCGATGCCTTGGGACCGGAGAACGTGCGATGCGTGATGCTACCTTCGCGCTTCACCTCACAAACCTCACTGGATGATGCCGCGGAAGTGGCGGAAAAGTTGGGGTGTCGGCTCGACACGATCTCGATCACCGGGTCGGTGAACGCGATGACCCAGTCACTGGAAGAAGTGTTTGCGGGGACCGAGCCGGGGCTTGCAGAGGAAAACATCCAGTCTCGTCTGCGTGGCGTGGCGCTTATGGCCGTATCCAACAAACATGGTGAAATGCTGCTGACGACGGGGAACAAATCCGAAGTCGCCGTTGGATATGCAACCATCTATGGCGATATGGCGGGGGGCTATAACCCGATCAAAGATCTCTACAAGACAAGAGTGTTCGAGACATGTCGCTGGCGGAATGCCAATCACCGTCCTTGGATGGCCGGCCCCGCGGGTGAGGTTATCCCAACACGCGTCATCGACAAACCGCCGACTGCTGAATTGCGGGAGGATCAAAAAGACAGTGACAGCCTTCCGCCCTATGAAACGCTAGATCCCATATTGGAGGCGTTGATCGACGATGAAAAATCCGTCGCAGAGATCGTTGCTATGGGATTTGAGCGAGACATGGTCAAAAAAGTGGAACACCTTGTGTATCTGGCAGAGTACAAAAGGTTCCAATCCGCGCCCGGCGCAAGGTTGACCAAACGCGCGTTCTGGCTTGACCGAAGGTACCCGATCGTCAACCGGTGGCGGGATCAGTCCGGGTAGTCTTTTAGCGAGTGCCAGGCGAAAGAATGCCTGCTCGCTCTACTCAATCTATTTAGCCAGGCTGCACAACACGACTATGAGCCGCGCTGAGAAGCCGAGAGATCAGAGGGGATGTCGGGTTGCTTTGGGCGATTTGCGCAATGGAAAGATCTTGCTCAAAAGCGCCGACGATGTCCACATGCACCCGATAAGTGCCGCTGAAGTTGGACACTCCGACGTTTATTCCACAAAACGCGCCGACCGCTTTGAGCCTTTCGAATTCCAGCGAAGCTGTCGGAAGCGCGTCGAAAGCCACCGAGATTCTGAGTTCATCTTTCGATTTTGGTGAATCTTGCACAGCAATCTGGATTTTACGCGCGGCGTAGGTTGTTGCGTCGTCAACGAGTGCATGCAGCAAGATCGTCAACAAAGCTTCGTCGCAGGTGATAGAAATTTTCGGGTACTCGATATCCAAAACGCCCTGCGGGTCGGCAAGGGCTGCGAAATCGCGGCAAATGTGCCCGAAATCAACCTTCCCATGCGGCGTTTTGCTGGTGTCTACTTGGATTTTCGGCATGTTTGGTTCGATATCACAGATAGATCGTACCGCGGTATCCATGACCAATGTGGCCACCGTCCGGCATTCAGTCGGAGAAGGCGTTCCACTGGAAAGCATGCGCGCAAAGTTGACAATGTTGTTCAGCGGACCGCGCGTGGCTTCGGCAGTTTCGAGAAGATCGCGTTGAAGTTTTGTCGAGCGGTCTTTGAGGTGATGACATTCCACAGCCAAACGAGACGTTTCTTCGCGAGTATTGGTAATGTCTATCGACGATCCGACGATGGCAAAGACGCCGTTTTCGTCCTTGATCGGATTGAGGTGAGTTTCCCACCAGCATCGACCGGCGGGTAGATCAAGGCATTCCTGATAACTGATTGTCTCACCACCAGTGTAACACGCTCGATAATTCGAAAGGACGGTTTCGGCGATGCGGGGCGGCAATACATCTTCGGGTCTTTTGCCGGAAATGATGTCGTTTGAGATACCAGTCGCTTTAGTATGAGCGGGATTTACACCCTGAAAGCGAAAAACCGGGCCTGGCCCCACCATCAAAACAAAAGCCGGGTTTCCTATGTGGGAAATCGACGCCAACAGATCGGCTGGACTTGGTCGGGTCTTTTGATGGGCCATTTTTGCTCCAAAACTATGCAATCGCTCTCAGGCGGCATAAACACTGCAATAGAAGCCGAGTGTTAATGCCCTGTGTTCGGTTCCATGTCTTGAAACTAAAAAATCAATAAAACTTTCTTAATTTTATCAAAGCTTTGTAATGATACATTCGCTCAAAAGCCGCGTGGTTGTTTCCAAATCACACAGTCGAGTCGCCTCTGTCATGACCGCTGCACTTGCCGCCGCCACGCCCCAGCGTAAGCACTCCTCCACTGGCTCGGCACCCGCCAGCGCGAGGGTGAATGCGCCCACGAAACTGTCGCCTGCGCCGACTTTGGAGATAACCGGAACAGGCGCGCCAACGGAATGCCAGTTACCGGTTTCACTTGCCAGAACCGAACCGTCCGCGCCGCGCGCCACAATGACGATCTTGGCAACGCCTGCCTGAACCAACGACTGAGCGAAGTCGGCTGTGTCTTCCCGTGTCGGTAGCGGGCGGCCAGCGAGCTCTTCGCCTTCTGGTCCGTCCATTCGCAAAACGTGAAGCGATTCTCGGGGTTGTTCAACGAGGTGAAAGAGCGCGGGCCCGGAAGTGTCGACGATCAGTCCCGCCTGTCGGCCCTTGACGTGGCTGGCGAGAATGGACGGGAAGTCTTTGGCGACGCCGGGAGGCTGGCTTCCTGACAAAACGACAAGTGTGTCCTCTCCGGTCGCCTGATCGACCGATGCCAGTGCGCGTGGGACGTCTTCATCGCGCCAAACCGGGCCGGGCATAACAAATCTGAACTGTTCGCCATTCTTTTGGTTGATGACGGACATGGACTGGCGGGTTTCGCCCGGACCTTGGAACGCGACCGTTGGAACGCCTTCTAGGGCGAGCAATTGCAGAAGATGCGCACCGGTTGCGCCGCCGATGGCGACGAGTGCCGTGGCTTGGCCGCCAAGTAATTTGACCGCGCGCGCGACATTGATACCGCCGCCGCCCGGATCGATCTGAGGATCGGTGCAGCGCAGCTTTGGGCCGGGCTCGATATCAGGTGACGTGGTGCAAAAATCCACCGTCGGATTGAGCGTGATTGTCAGGATGTGAGATTTCATGGCCAGCGCCTAAAGTTGTGTCGCGGGCCAGAGAGTGCCGTGTTAGCGCAAACAGCACAAGAGTGATTTCGCGTTGCCAGAACGTCGCTCTGGCAACGCGCATTTTATCACAGCATCAGCTGATAGGTCGCGGGCACATAGTGGAAGCGATCAGCGGCGCGCTGTTCGATAAAACCAATGCCTGGGAAAGGCATGTGATATCCGACGAGGGGAATTCTGTCGGCGGACGCCATGCCAAGAATTTTCTTTCGTGTAGCTGCGGCGGCCGATTTGTCCATATCAAAGCGGACCTCCCAGTCCGGATAGGCGACGGACCAAACATGGTGATTGGCGGTGTCGGCCATCAAAAGCAGTTGCTCACCACCAGACTCGAGCATGTAGGCCATGTGGCCGGGCGTATGGCCAAAGGCAGAAACGGCAGTGATGCCAGACGTGACTGCATCACCGTCACCGATAAAGCTCATTTTTTCGGCAAAGGGGCGAACTTTTCCATCAAAGCGTTCGTTGCCGCTGGCTGCCCAGTGATCATATTCGCGTTGGCCGGTGACATAGCGCGCATTTTGATAAGTTGCGTTGCCGTCCGCGTCGGTCATGCCGCCGATGTGGTCGCCATGCATGTGGGTGAGCACAACGATATCAACGTCTTCGGCAGCGTGCCCGGCCGCGTTCAGCGCTTTCAACGTGCCCGCAGCAGAGAGGCCGGTGTCAAAAAGAATGACCTCTGAGCCCGTATTCACAACGGTCGGCGTGAAGAAAAACTGCGATTTGTCGGACGGGACGAAGGCCGCCGCGCTGGCGGCTTTGAACTCATCGCTGGAAACGTTCATGCCGAAAGTTCCTTGGGGATCGTCGTCGGAGGTTCGCGTTCCGGCAAGAAGCGTGGCGACAGAAAAGTCGCCGATGGAGAACGAATTGTGGACGCCATTCGGGGCCCCGGCGTGACCACCAGCGAAAGCGGGTGCCGCGGCAAACCCTGCGGCGAGCGGTAGTGCGGCGCCACCGGCCAAGACAGCGCGTCGGCTCATGGATGGGAACGACATATCGGTTTCCTTTCAGTTTTATGGGGTCTGTAAGAAAGGATAGTCTTGTCGCTGGAGATTTCCATCTCACAATCTCTTGCGCTCATCGAACCAGCAAAAAGTGACCGAGCGTGGATCAATATGGACATTCGACCCAGTCTGTGAAAAAGCATCGCGCCCATCAGGAGAGACCGATGACCGTCACCCGTTTTGCCCCGTCGCCCACTGGATATCTGCATGTTGGAAATCTGCGTGCCGCGCTTTTCAATTGGCTTATTGCCCGGAAATCGAGCGGCACGTTCATTCTTCGCCTAGATGATACCGATCCGGAGCGCTCGAAAGAAGAATATGTCGACGCGATCAAACGGGATCTCGAATGGCTGGGGCTTGAATGGGATCGGGTCGAGCGGCAATCGGATAGATTGGATCGCTATGCTGAAGCATCAGAAAAACTGCGCGAAATCGGCCGGTTTTATGAGGCTTGGGAGACGCCAACCGAGCTGGACCTGAAGCGCAAGAAGCTGCTCAATATGGGCCGCCCGCCAATTTATGACCGCGCCGCGCTTGCGCTGAGCGATGCGGAAAAAGCGGCCATCCGAGCAGAACGCGGGCAGGGTGTCTGGCGGTTCAAATTGGACCATTCCCGTATTGAGTGGACCGATGGCATTCTGGGCGATGTCTCGATTGATGCGGCGTCCGTTTCTGACCCGGTACTGATCCGTCAGGACGGTCAGGTGCTTTACACGTTGGCGTCCGTTGTTGATGACACGGACATGGGAATTACCCATGTGGTCAGAGGCGCGGATCACGTCACCAATACAGCCACGCAAATCCAGATGATCGAGGCGCTGAACGGGCAAGTGCCTGAGTTTGCGCATCATTCGCTTTTGACGGGCCCGGGCGGAGAGGCGCTTTCTAAACGGCTCGGCACACTCGCGCTTCGTGACTTGCGCGAACGTGGACTGGAGCCGATGGCGGTGCTGAGCCTGATGGCTCGGATTGGGTCGTCCGACCCGATCGAGCTTCGCGAGACCCATGCGGAACTGATCGAAGGCTTTGACATCGCGCGGTTTGGATCTGCGCCGACAAAACTTGACGTCGAAGACATGGTCCCGTTGACGGCGCGGGTGGTCCAGTCTTTGTCTGTCGAAGACGTTGCAGGTGAATTGTCGGACGCCGGCGTGCCAGCGGACATGCGGTCGGCTTATTGGTCGGCGGTTAAAGGCAATGTTGATACGCGCGCGGATGCCGGAATGTGGTGGCGCGTGTTTGCCGGAGATATCTCGCCGATCGTCGCAGATGAAGATCGCGAGTTTGTCAGAACTGCGTTCTCGATGCTGGGCGAACCGACATATGACAGCGAGACTTGGTCGACGTGGACAGGTGCCGTCAAAGAGGCCACGGGTCGCAAGGGGAAGTCGCTCTTTATGCCGCTGCGTCTGGCTGTGACCGGGCATCAGCGTGGCCCCGAGATGGCTGACGTCATGCCGCTTTTGCAGAAGAAACCTACGCTCGACTAAAAACGAGGATTGGCGTTTGCTAGTTTCAGGTGCATAGCTTGAACAATGAGTGAGCAGGCCAAATTTCTTGACGGCAGTCTGTTCCGGCACATCACGGTTATGTCGTTAACCGCGTCTGTTGGATTGATGGCCGTGTTCATCGTCGACTTCGTCGACATGATATTCATTTCAATGCTCGGCAAAGCAGAACTGGCGGCAGCCATTGGATATGCTGGTGCCATTTTGTTTTTTACCTCTTCATTTGGGATCGGAATGGCGATTGCCGCCGGGGCCTTGGTGTCGCGTGCTCTCGGCGCGGGCGATGAGGAGCTTGCCCGAAGTCGTGCCACCAACACGTTGATATTCGGTGTTATTTTTGGCGCAATTTTCGCCGGTATGGTTTGGCTAAACCTCGAAACACTGGCAAGCCTGATGGGCGCGAAAGGTGAGACGCTTGAGCTTGCCGTGAGTTACCTCGCGATCATTATTCCGACGCTCCCACTTTTGCTTATGGGCATGGTCGGTGGTGCCATTTTACGCGCCCATGGCGATGCGCGGCGCGCGATGATGGCCACGGTTTGGGGCGGGGTCGTGAACGCGGTGCTTGATCCCATTTTGATCTTTGGGCTCGATCTGGAATTGACCGGTGCAGCACTGGCGAGCGTTTGCGCGCGGATCGCAATTGCGGTCTTTGGAGTGCTGCCTGTTATCAAGTATTACGGCGGATTTTCCCGACCGTCGCCAAAGGCGCTTCTTGCTGACTTGCCGCCGGTCGCGTTGATTGCGGGCCCTGCGATCCTTACTCAGCTCGCCACGCCCATCGGGCAAGCCTATGTCACCCGCAGTATGGCCGAATTTGGGGAGGCGGCTGTTGCGGGCATGGCGATTGTCGGTCGGATGACGCCGGTTGCTTTCGGCGTGCTGTTCGCGTTGTCCGGAGCCGTTGGGCCCATCATCGGGCAAAACTTCGGCGCGCGACAATTCGGACGTGTGCGTCAGGCGTTCAATGAGGCGCTGATCTTCACCGCGATTGTCGTTGTCGTGATATCGATAATCCTATTCATTCTGCGTGGCCCGGTCGCGGCCTTGTTTGAGGCAGACGGGATCACAAAAGATATCGTGTTCCTGTTTTGCGGGCCGCTGGCGCTCGCGTTTTTCTTCAACGGCGTGATTTTTGTCGCGAATGCAGCCTTCAATAACCTTGGGCATCCGTTCTATTCCACGTGGGTGAACTGGGGTCGCCATACCATTGGAACCATTCCCTTTGTTGCGCTGGGCGCGACGACGATTGGCGCAGAGGGTGTCCTGATCGGGCAAGCGGCGGGCGGCGCAATATTTGCTGTGATTGCGATTGTCCTAGCGCGCCGCGTGCTTGCAAAGGATAGCGGCGATCACGACGGGAGCGAGCCATTTGCGCGTCAGGCACGGCTCCATCAATTGTTCCACGTTCGGCGATAGGCTTCTGCCTCTGAGCCGGAAATTACGCGCGCTCCAACTGACGCGAGATGCTGAACTAACAATTCTGTTTCCACCTCCGTCAGTATTTGGTGGCGCGGGTAAATGGGACTGCTCCGATCATCCAGGATTGGTGCGCCCCATCCGTCGGTTGTCTCAAAGAAATCGGTGACGCCTTTTGATCCGAACTCTTGAAGATAGCCCTGCACGACGACACCGAGATAACTCATGAGAAGTGGCTTGTAATCGCTTGAAACCACGTGCTTTCCGGCAGGGGCATGGTAGATTTGGATGCTGTAGTCGTTCCCCTTGGCTTCGTCGATCAAAACGCCCTCAGCCGGGGCGCGATCGTAGGACGCTTCTCTTTGGTCCAACGCATCCCAGTCGTTCTCAGCGACAAGCGCGACCAATCCGTCAATGGATGCGCCGGGTGCGGGCACGGCACTCAGAAAAGCGACATTGCGTCCTTCGACGTGCTGCCACGCCCGCCGCCAACCCTGAATGCGCGCAGGTTTTGCGAGCGTAAAATTGTGCGTGGCTCGATTCACGAGCGAGCCGTATCCAAATACAAATCCATTTTTCATGCGAGGATGATTGCGGATGTCGACGATGGTATGCAAGGGCTTGTCACAATCGAAAATCACGGCTATCGAGATCGTATTCTGTCGGGAGAATCCGGTTTAATCCGGTGCCGAAGGAGCAACCGCCCCGGTAAACTCTCAGGCGCATGGACCGACAGAATATGAAACTCTGGAGAGTGGCTTTCGCGAGCCCGCCGAAGGGATAACGATCTCAGGCGAAAGGACAGAGGGGGCACCAACGGGCAAGGGATTTGCCCGATAGGTGCCGACGCGTCAGCATTGGCCAGAGAGACGGGAATGAAGATGGCTGATTTGTTGCGAACACCGCTTTATGATCTGCACGTGGCGCATGGTGCAAAAATGGTCGAATTCGCGGGCTATGATATGCCCGTGCAGTATCCATTGGGAGTCATGAAGGAGCATCTGCACACGCGCTCTGCCGCGGGCCTGTTTGATGTGAGCCACATGGGGCAAGTCATTCTGAAGCCGAAGTCGGGCGAAGTTTCGGACGCCGCATTGGCCTTGGAGAGTCTGGTGCCGGTCAGCATTCTGGCATTGGCTGAGGGGCGCCAGCGATATGCTTTGTTCACAAACGATGAAGGCGGCGTGCTTGATGATCTGATGGTTGCCAATCGGGGGGACCATTTGTTCCTTGTCGTGAACGCCTCGATGAAACACGACGACATTGCGCATATGGAACGTGAGATCGGAGATCGCTGCGAGGTGGTTCCGGTCACGGATCGTGCGCTGCTGGCAATTCAGGGGCCATCAGCAGAAGCAGTCCTTTCAAGCTTGGTTTCGCAAGCGGCCGCAATGAAATTCATGGATGTCGCCGTCTTGAACTGGGGCGATGTCGAGCTTTGGGTCTCGCGGTCGGGTTATACCGGCGAAGACGGGTATGAGATTTCGGTGCCAAATGCCTCGGCTGTTTCCTTTGCCGAAGCCCTGCTGAAACAAGTCGGGGTAGAGCCGATCGGATTGGGCGCGCGCGATTCACTTCGTTTGGAAGCGGGCATGTGCCTTTATGGATCGGACATAGATACAACGACGACACCGGTCGAGGCCGCGCTTGAATGGGCGGTCCAAAAGGTGCGCAGGACCGGAGGCGCGCGCGAGGGCGGGTTCCCGGGTGCAAATCGTATCCTTGAGGAACTTGAAAACGGAGCATCGCGTCGTCGCGTGGGAATCCTGCCTGATGGTCGTGCGCCAATGCGTGCTGGCACCGAGATTTTCGACGGGGACACACATGTCGGAACGGTGACTTCTGGAGGGTTTGGGCCAACGGTCGAGGGCCCGATTTCAATGGCCTACGTTGCGGCCGAATGCGCCGAGATTGGCACCAAGCTTGATGGAGAAGTGCGTGGAAAACGCCAGCCGGTTACGGTTGCGGAACTTCCGTTTCGCGCGCCACAATACAAACGTTAACAGGAGAGAACAAAATGAAGTTTACTGAAGACCACGAGTGGCTGAACGTTGAAGGCGACCTTGTCGTTGTTGGCATCACTGAGCACGCGTCGACCCAGCTGGGCGATGTTGTGTTTGTTGAACTTCCCGAGCCCGAAACGCAGGTGTCAAAAGGCGACGAGATTGTTGTGATCGAGAGCGTTAAAGCCGCGTCTGACATTGCCGCTCCGGTTGATGGTGAGATCGTCGAAGTGAACGATGCGCTGGCGGATAACCCGGGCCTTGTGAACGAAGACGCCATGGGCAGCGCCTGGTTCTTCAAGATGAAAGTCGAAGATATGAGCCAGCTCGATGCGTTCATGTCGGAAGACGAGTACAACGACATGGTCGAGTGATCGACGATCCTCATTCCTATTCATTTGACAAAGACACCGCGCTGGCCGTGGTTCGGAGGCTGTTATGACGTTCACCCCGACAGATTATCTTCCATATGATTTCGCCAACCGCAGGCATATCGGACCGTCACCCGCGGAAATGTCTGAAATGCTCGCGGTGCTGGGCGTTGAAAGTCTGGATGAGTTGATTTCTCAAACGGTACCCGAAGCAATCCGGCAGGCCGAGCCGCTTGAGTTTGAAAAGCCGAAATCCGAACGCGAGTTGCTTTGGCATATGCGCAAGGTTGCGGAAAAGAACGATGTGTTCACGACCATGATCGGCCAAGGCTATTATGGCACGGTGACGCCGCCCGCAATTCAACGCAACATCCTTGAAAATCCGGCTTGGTACACGGCTTATACACCCTACCAACCGGAAATCTCACAAGGTCGGCTAGAGGCGCTGCTGAATTATCAAACGATGATCAGCGATCTGACGGGCCTTGAAATTTCGAATGCGTCGTTGCTGGACGAGGCGACCGCGGCCGCTGAAGCGATGACCATGGCGCAGCGTCTGTCCAAATCCAAGGCGCGCGCGTTTTTCATCGACGAGAATTGTCATCCTCAGAATATCGAAGTGATGAAAACTCGCGCGGCACCACTTGGGATCGAAATAATAATTGGCGCGCCCGAAGACATGAACGCAGAAGACGTTTTCGGCGCTGTTTTCCAATATCCGGGGACGTATGGGCATGTGCGCGATTTTACAGATCAGATGGACGCGCTCCATTCCGCGAAATCACTGGGCATCGTGATTGCAGATCCGCTTGCTCTCACTCTTTTGAAAGAGCCGGGCGCGATGGGGGCGGATATTGCTGTAGGATCAACGCAGCGCTTTGGTGTTCCCATGGGTATGGGCGGCCCACACGCGGCCTATATGGCGTGCCGGGACGCGTATAAGCGGGCGATGCCGGGGCGCCTTGTGGGGGTTTCTATCGATGCGCGCGGCAACAAAGCGTATCGGCTGTCGCTGCAAACGCGCGAGCAACATATCCGTCGCGAGAAAGCGACATCGAATGTTTGCACGGCGCAAGCTTTGCTTGCGGTGATGGCGTCGTTTTATGCTGTTTTTCACGGACCCGAAGGTCTGAAAGCCATCGCTCAACGTATCCATAGAAAAACCGAGCGGTTGGTGATGGGGCTTGAGGCCGGCGGATATAAGGTCGAGCCCGAATTGTTCTTTGACACCATCACCGTGGACGTCGGTGCGCTGCAGGGCGTGATCCTCGAGGCGGGTCGCAAGGAACATATTAATTTCCGCAAAATTGGCGATACCAAGATCGGGATGTCTGTTGATGAAACAATCCGCCCTGCGGTTTTGGAGGGAGTTTGGCGCGCGTTTGGTCTGAACCTTGATCGCGATCAGTTTGAAGCGGGCTACACGCGGCTTCCGGTTAAGTATCATCGCACGTCTGATTTTTTGACCCACCCGACGTTCCATCACAACCGGGCTGAAACCGAGATGATGCGCTATATGCGACGTTTGGCGGACCGTGATCTTGCTTTGGATCGGGCGATGATCCCGCTAGGCTCTTGCACGATGAAGTTGAACTCCGCGGCAGAGATGATGCCCGTCACGTGGCCGGAATTTTCAAACATTCACCCCTTTGCTCCGGCTGCTCAGGTCGTTGGATATACAGAGATGATCGACGATTTGTCGGCGAAGCTTTGCACGATCACGGGCTATGATGCGATGTCGATGCAGCCTAACTCCGGTGCACAGGGCGAATATGCAGGGCTTTTGACAATCATGGCCTATCACCGGTCCCGCGGGGATGATCAGCGCAAGGTTTGCCTCATTCCTGTGTCTGCACATGGCACCAACCCGGCAAGTGCGCAGATGTGTGGAATGGATGTTGTCGTCGTTGCATCCGCTGAAAACGGTGACATTGACGTTGATGATTTCCGCGCCAAAGCCGAAGCGGCGGGGGACCGGCTTGCGGCTTGCATGATCACGTACCCTTCGACGCACGGCGTGTTTGAGGAAACGGTGCGCGACGTCTGCGATATCACGCACGAATATGGTGGGCAGGTCTATCTTGATGGCGCAAACCTTAA
>CALLWO010000015.1 GCA_938016355.1 uncultured Boseongicola sp.
AGGGCGAAGGAGGGCGTTGTGTATAAGGCAAAACGCTTGCCGGTTCATAAAGGCGTCGCGGCATGGAACGCGATTTTGCCATCACGCGCGGCGCATGGGGCGCTCGATGAAAAGGTAACAGCGGATTTCTGCATTATCGGCGCGGGTTTTGCCGGGCTTTCTGCCGCGCGGCGGCTGACCCAACTTGATCCGTCGGCGCGTGTCGTTGTTTTGGATGCGGGAACGATTGGCGAAGGGGCATCGGGCCGCAATTCCGGTTTCATGATTGATCTGCCGCATGATTTGACATCAGACGATTACGCGGGGTCGGGTGAGACGTCGGAACAGGCTTTGATTGCGCTTAACCGCCGGGCGATAGCTTTCGCGCGTGAGGCTGTGGAAGAGTATGATATTGATCGGAATTTCTTTGATCCGGCGGGCAAGGTGAATGCGGCGGCGAGTTCAAAAGGGGACGCTGCCAATCAGCAGTACACCCGCCATCTTTCGTCACTGGGCGAGCGGTTCGAATGGTTGGATCAGCAGGCGATGCGGGAGCTGACGGGGTCGGATTATTTTGTCTCGGGCGTTTACACGCCGGGCACGGTGATGTTGCAACCTGCTGGATATATCCGGGGGTTGGCGGGCGGTGTCAGTGCCGGTGCGCGCATTTTCGAGAACACGCCAGCGCTTGGGTTTAAGCGGCAGGGCAAAGGCTGGGATGTTGAGACACCGGAGGGAAGTGTTTCTGCGGGGGCGGTCATTCTCGCCAACAACGGGCATCTTGAGAGCTTTGGCTTCAAGGCAAACCGGTTGATGCATGTGTTTTTGTTCGCTGCCATGACGCAGGCTTTGAACGCCCGGGAAGGCGAGTCGCTGAAAGGCGCGCCGCGTTGGGGTGTTACGCCGTCTGATCCAATGGGCACGACAGTGCGCCGGATAGACGCGGGCCAAGGCGGCGACCGGATTGTTGTGCGTTCCTGCGCCGAGTTTCGCCCCGATATGGTTGCCACGGATCGGGGAATGGCGCGCGCGAGGCGTGTTTTGCGCCGAAAGTTTGATGCCCGCTTCCCGAAACTGGCGGGGATAGAGATGGAGCATATTTGGGCGGGGCACCTTTGTTTGTCGAAGAATGCTGTCTCTGTGACAGGGCGGCTTGATGACGGGCTTTATGCGGCCTGCTGCCAAAACGGTCTTGGGACTGCGCGTGGCACGTTGACCGGCATTGCGGCGGCTGAGGTCGCACTTGGTCAGCAAAGCGACATAACCCGATTTTTCGCGGGCCAAGACGAACCGCAAAAACTACCCCCTGCGCCGATTTCGAGCATTGGTGCGAATGTTTATCTTCGCTTCAAGGAACATAAGGCGCGTTTTGAGTGAATCGAATTGTTGTGTCGTGATTGCGCTTTTTGCGTCGTTTCGCGACGTGGCGATGGGTTGTGTTTCGTATCTAGTTCTAGCAATCGGCAAAAGGTCTGGGGTTGGGCCAACCGCGTCATCTGAATTGGGTTTTCGATTATGTTTCTTTCAGTTTTTGATATCTTCAAGATAGGGATCGGTCCTTCGTCTTCCCACACGATGGGGCCAATGACGGCTGCCGCGAGATTTTTGGATGACTTGCGCGGGGGCGCGGAAAAGATACCCGGGGCGGGAACGCTTGCATCCGTTCAGGCGACGCTGCACGGATCACTGGCGTTTACAGGCAAAGGACATGCGACCGATCGCGCCGTTCTTTTGGGGTTGTCCGGGCTGGAGCCCGCAACGCTTGACCCCGATGACGCGGAGCGTGTTGTCGAAGATGTGCACAAGACCAAGACCGTGGCGCCGCCTGATTTGCCAACGCTCGGGTTCGACCCCGAGAAAGATCTGATTTTTGATTATGGTCCACCTTTGGAGGGGCATGCGAACGGAATGGTTCTTCGTGCCTATGACACGGTCGGAAACATGTATCACATCGAAACCTATTACTCCGTGGGCGGTGGGTTTGTGATGACAGAAGCGGAATTGCGTGCGGAAAGAGACGGCGTCAGCGTCACACTTCACGCCGAAAAAGAAGCGCTCAACTTCCCCTATCCCTTTGGAACAGCGAAAGAAATGCTGCAAATGGGGGCGGCGAGCGGGAAATCCATTGCGCAGATGAAGCGGGCCAATGAGCAGACGATCCACGGTGATGATCTGGACCGTGGGATCGATACTGTTTGGAAGGCGATGGACGATTGCATCTCGCGTGGGTTAACCCAAGAGGGCATTCTTCCCGGTGGTTTGAAGGTGCGCCGACGCGCCGCGAAAATTCATTCCGCATTGCAATCGGAGCGGGGCAATAACCTTGCGCAACCGCATGTTGCGAACGACTGGTTGAGTGTCTTTGCCATGGCTGTGAATGAGGAGAACGCCGCCGGGGGCAAAGTCGTGACATCGCCGACAAATGGGGCGGCAGGTGTGGTGCCGGCGGTGGTGCGATATTATCGCGACCTTTGCGTTGGCGCGAACGACGACGGTGTTCGGGATATCCTTTTGGTGGCGGCGGCAATCGGCGGTTTGATCAAGCACAACGCGTCTATTTCGGGCGCGGAAGTGGGGTGTCAGGGCGAGGTTGGATCGGCTTCGGCCATGGCGGCTGCCGGATTGTGCGCCGCACTGGGCGGTACAAACGAACAAGTGGAAAACGCCGCCGAGATTGCGCTGGAACATCATTTGGGCATGACCTGCGATCCGGCCGCTGGGCTTGTTCAGGTGCCGTGCATCGAACGCAATGCCTTGGGGGCGATCAAGGCGGTTTCTGCCGCAAGCCTTGCGCTGCGAGGCGATGGTCAGCACTTCATGCCGCTCGACAATTGCGTGAAAGTCATGCTGGAAACGGGCCGCGACATGAACCTGAAATACAAGGAAACCTCGACGGGTGGGATTGCCGTTAATATTCCGGAATGCTGACGTCAAAAACCGATTTGGGTCGCATAGGCCGGAACGGGTGAAAGGCGCATTATGGTGACGGATGTCAGAAAGAGACGGCGAGAAGGAGGTCGCAAGGGGCGGGCCGCCGCGGCGGCTGACACGGTTCTCCGAGAGGTAAACTATCGCGATCTGAAGAATCCGTTTCCACCGATGGACGTGTTTTCAGCAGACCAAATCGCATCCATGCACGAGACGGCCTTGCGGACGCTGGAAGAATTGGGCGTGAAGGTATTGCTGCCCGAGGCGCGTAGGATTTTTGCATCTGCTGGAGCCCGCGTCGACGAGGCGGATGAGATGGTTTTCCTTGGTCGCGATATTGTTGAGCAGGCATTGAGGACGGCTCCGAAATCAATCCATTGTCGCGCGGGGCAGGCGGATCGAGATTTGGTTCTTGAGCTTGGACGGCTTGTCTTTCAGCCCGGTGCAGGGGCTCCACACGCCACCGACCTTGAGCGCGGGCGTCGTCCGGGGCGTGGTCAGGATTTTCGCGAGTTGATCCAACTGACGCATCATTTCGATGTCTTTCAGATGATGCCGCCTTTGGTCGAGCCGCAGGATATCGAGACCCACGTGCGCCATTACTTCACGATGGAGGCGCAACTTACTCTCACTGACAAATTCCCGTTTGTATTTTCGCGGGGAACGCCGCAGGTCGACGACAGTTTTGAGATGCTGCGAGATTTTCGCGGGCTCAGTGATGATGAATTTCAGGCCGATCCGTATTGCTACACGATTATCAACACCAACAGTCCGCGCACGCTTGATATACCCATGGCGCAGGGTTTGATCGATTTTGCGCGCGCCGGTCAGATGTCGATCGTGACGCCGTTCACGTTGATGGGCGCGATGGCTCCGATCACGGTGGCAGGGGCGATCACGTTGAGCCACGCCGAGGCGCTTGCCGCGATTGCATTGACGCAGTTGACGCGAAAAGGCGCGCCGGTTTGTTATGGGACGTTTAC
>CALLWO010000016.1 GCA_938016355.1 uncultured Boseongicola sp.
TGCGCCAAAGTGGCAAAGATCATCCCCGTCACGGCCAGCAGCGCCAGCACGTAATCCCCCGGAATCGCATCGCGATCTCCGCGAATAAAAGACACCAATCGTTTTGGCATGGAAATCGCCCCCCAGCTAATCCAGTCGGGGTTATATTAACGAATTGCTAAGTCGCGCACATCGCCGCAATCCGGAAACAGTGTGTTCTTGCCGATTTCCGCCGACGCGCGCACGCTGAGCGAACAAACCCCCGCAAAAACGACCGAATGTTCAGCTTTTAGGTGGAATGGAATAGGTCATGCTGGCCCGCGCCAATACCGCATCCGACCCGTCAGATCGGATTTGCACATCCCCAACAGCCAAAACACGCCCTATTTTCAAAAGCGTGGCATCCGCGATCAAGTCCCGTCCCGGCTCAGGCTTTCGCATGAAATCAATGGACGCATTTGTCGTGACCGCCAGCGCTTCGGGGCCAATCATCGCCAGCAACGCGAAGTAAACCGCGCAATCTGCCAGCGAAAACATCGACGGTCCCGACACCGTCCCGCCGGGGCGTAAATGCCGCGCATCGGGCGTCATGCGAATGCGCGCACTCATCTCACCGATTGCCTCGACCAAATAGATATCCGCAACTTGCGGAAAATCCCGCGCGATAAAGCTTTGCAACTCGGCAATCGTCATTTTTGGCTGCATACTCATCTCACCAGTTTCATTTTCTGCTACACTTGCCCAAGCGAACCAATCACAGGACGCATGGAATGGCCAACCCTCTCGACACGATTACCGACCCCGAAAAGCGCGCAGAGGCCGAACGTCTCGACACCATTTTTCGGGACGTGACAGGCTGGTCGCCAAAGCTCTGGGGCAAGACAATCGGCTACGGCGAATACCACTACAAATACGACAGCGGGCGCGAAGGCGACTTCTTTGCCACCGGCTTCAACATGCGCGCGCGCGACATCTCGCTCCATATCCTGCCCGGTTACACCGACTTCCCCGACATTGCCGCGCGCCTTGGCAAACACACGCGCGGTCGAAGCTGCTGGTACATCAAACGCCTTGACGCCATTGACGAAACCGCCTTGCGCGATCTCATCAAAGCTGGTCTGGCCGATCTCGCCAATTTCGCTGAAATCAAACCAAGCTGAACCAGTTCAGACGCCGTAGATCGCGCCGAACTTCGCCTCCAGATATTCCAGCAACGGCACTTCGCTCGGGGCCTTCCCGGTCGCGCGTTCAATCAAATCGCGCGGCTCATAAAGCCCCCCGAATTGCTGCACATTCTCTGCCAGCCACGCCGTCGCCGGACGCGTGTCACCTTCGGCCAGTGCGTCGTCCAAATCCGGCACCGCCGCGCGCATCGCTTGGTTCAGACACCCGGCATAAACATTGCCCAACGTATAGGTCGGGAAATACCCGAAAAGCGCCTCGGACCAATGCACATCCTGCAAAACGCCGTTCGAAGGCTGATCCACTTCGATCCCGAAATCATGGGCAAACCGGGCGTTCCACGCCTCGGGCAGATCGGCCACATCCAAACGCCCCGCAATCAGATCGCGCTCCAGATCAAACCGCAAAAGCACATGAAGGTTGTAATGCACCTCGTCGGCTTCCGTGCGGATATAGCCCGGCGCGCATCGGTTGATCGCGCCGTAAAACGCATCCGCATCCGCGATCCCGAAATCACCAAACTCCGCCTGCATCCGCTTGAACAACCACCCCGTAAACGCCCTTGAACGACCCAGCTGGTTCTCGTAAATCCGGCTTTGGCTTTCGTGAACGCCCATCGACACACCGCCGCCCAACGGTGTCAGCAGATAGTCGCGATTGATGTTCTGTTCGTAACACGCGTGCCCAACTTCGTGGATCGTCGAATAAAAACAATTGCTTATATTGTTCGCTTCGGTTCGCGTCGTGATCCGCACATCCAACCCGGACCCGGACGAAAACGGATGTACCGCCTTGTCGATCCGCCCATGAGAAAGGTCATACCCAAAGGCCAAAGCAAGCTCGCTTGAAATCTTAAGCTGCCCGTCTTCCCCAAATTCCTGATCGAGCTTTGGAATGGATCGATCCGATCCCAAGACACGTTCGCGCAACGCCACAAGGCGCGGGCGCAGCGCCGTGAACATCGCCTCAATCTCCGCCCCCGTCGCCCCGGGCTCGTAATCTTCCAAAAGAGCGTCATAAAGATCGCCGCCATCCGCCAGGGCGGACGCTTTTTCGCGTGTAAGATCAATCACTTCGCGCAATTTCGGGGCGAACGCCGCGAAATCGTTCTCCGCGCGCGCATTCGCCCAGACCCGATGCGCCAAAGACGTCGTGCGCGCCAAAGCCGCCGACAGATCCGCCGGAACGCGCTGCGTGCGCTCATAGGATTTCCGTATCAGCGCAATCTGGCGCTGCGAGGCCGCGTCGTGCCCTTTTGCCTCTGCAAGCCAATCACCGATCCGCCCGTCGGTCCGCCGTCCGTGCAAAACGCCGTCCAATGCCGCCATCTCTTCGGCACGTTGCTCTGCGGCGCTTTCGGGCATCATGGTTTCCTGATCCCAGCCAAGCCGCCCCATCACTTCGCCCAAAGCTTCGGTTTCGCGCTGAAACGCCATCATGTCGTCATATGCAGACATCAGATTACCCTCTTACGGATTGTGCGCGCGGGTATTGCGCAAGGAATCGCGCCCGCAAAATGAGCGTGTAAAGCACCACGGCTCCGAACTGATGCAGGATCGCCAATTGCCACGGGGCCGAATAAAGCACCGTCATGATGCCGATCCCCATCTGTAAGACCATCATCGCGAGCACAGCGTTGAACGCAAAGCGCGTCTGCGCATTGCCCGATTGCCGCGACCGGCGCCACACGACGATCCCGAAAATCAGCAACAGATAAGCAACCACCCGGTGCATGAATTGCACAAGACCAGCATTCTCGAAAAAGTTGCGCCAGGCTGGTTCCAGATCAAACGCCGTGGGCGGCACGAACGCGCCTCCCATCAGGGGCCATTCGTTAAAGCTCCGGCCCGCGTCGATACCCGCGACCAGCGCGCCCAGAAGGATCATCAGAAAGACGAAATGCGTCAGCCCCGTCGCCATGCCGAAAAGACGCGCCTCGCGACCCCGCCGCGCTTGCATCAAATCCGCCTCGCTGCGTCCCAATAGCATCACGAACCACGCGATCAGACCCAAGATCACAAACGCCAGACCAAGGTGAACCGCCAGCCGATAGGACGCGACATCAAGCATCGTGCCAGTTAGCCCAGACGACACCATCCACCAGCCAATCGCGCCCTGCAATCCACCCAATGCCCCAAGTAAAACCAGACGTCCCGTCCATCCCGTCGGGATTTTTCTGGTGGCCAGAAAGAAGAAAAAGCCGATCGCCCAGACTAGTCCGATGACCCGTCCGAGCTGGCGATGCCCCCACTCCCACCAATAGATGACCTTGAATTCAGCAAGGCTCATCCCTTTGTTTTGCAATTGATATTCAGGGATTGCACGGTACTTTTCAAACTCTTCGGCCCAGGCGGCTTCGCCCATCGGCGGCAAGGCTCCGGTGATCGGGCGCCACTCGGTGATCGAAAGGCCGCTGTCGGTCAGACGCGTCAGCCCGCCGACCGCGATCATGACCACGACCAAAGCAAAAAGCGCCATGAGCCAGCCACGGATCGCGCCGCGCGCGCCACCCCGCCTTGCGCCGTCGATCACCCCGCCCTTTGGCGCTTCGACCGGTTTTTCGTCGCTGCCGACCTCTTCAAAGATGCTGCGCTTTTCGGCCATGCCGATCTCCTGTTTGTCGGGCTGGAATGTAGGGGCGGCGTGGGGCCGCGTCCAGTCACTCCCCGCGCTCTTTCCAGCGCACCATCTGGCGCATCACGCCGTGCAGAAGCTGCACGTCCGCGCGCGTCAGCGGCATCCGGCTCCACATGTTGCGCATGGTCTGTTTCATGCCCTCGGCCTTGGCGTGCGGGAAATAGAAACCCGCCGTTTCGAGCCGTGCTTCGTATTGCTCGGCCAGCTTTTCAATCTCGATCTGCGTGGCGACCTCGGTGCCGGCAAGCTCCAGATCAACGGCGGGCGTTTCATCGCTCTGGCGTCGCCATTCATAGCCCGTCAAAAGCACGCATTGCGCCAGATTGAGCGATGGAAATTCTGGGTTCACCGGAACAGAGATGATCGCGTTTGCTTTGGCGATATCGTCGTTTTCAAGCCCCGATCGCTCGGGCCCGAACAACACGGCCACCTGCTGACCTGATCCGATCCGTTTCGCAGCGTCCGCCATGGCCGCTTCGGGGGTAAAGACAGGCTTGGTCAGGTCGCGCGACCGCGCGGTCGTGGCATACACAAAGGCGCGGTCTCCTATGGCATCGGCGGTGCTGTCAAACATCTGCGCTTCGTCCAGAAGCCGCCCGGCCCCGCTTGCCATGGCCACCGCCTTTTGGTTTGGCCAGCCGTCGCGCGGCGCAACAATACGCATATGATCCAGCCCGAAATTCCACATCGCGCGCGCAGCGGCACCGATATTTTCGCCCATTTGCGGGCGCACGAGGACAAAGGCGGGTTGGGTCATGTATAAATGCCTGAAAGAGGGTCGCCCGGGGTTTAGGGATCGCGGGCCAAAAGCACAAGGGAGTGAGCGATATGGCCTATGATGAAGGACTGGCGGAATTGCTGCGCGGCGACGTTCAGGATTTGGGCAACGTTTCGGAGCGCAAGATGTTCGGCGGGCTTTGCTTTATGGTCGACGGTCACATGCTGGGCGGTGTCCACAACGGCGGCGGCATGATGCGGGTCGGCAAGGAGCGCTATGACGAGGCGCTCAAAATCGAGGGCACTGCGCCCCTATCCTTCACCGGACGCCCAATGGGCGGCATGGTCGACGTCAGCGAAGACGCGCTTGCCGATGATGCGCGGCGCGGCGCACTGGTGGCGCTGGCGCTTGAGAACGTGCGAAGCCTTCCCCCGAAGTGAGCGACGCGCTATAGGCCCATCTAAGATCAGAAATACCGGAGCCGACCATGGCCGAGCCCGAGCGCCCGCAAATATACCTTTCCACCCCACCCGAGATCGAGCTGTCGACGTTTCCCGCGCGACTGGCGAAGGTTCTGGATGACCATGACATCGCCTGTTTGCGCCTTGCTCTTGCGACATCGGACGAAGACCGGTTGTCGCGTGCCGGGGATGCGTTGCGCGAAGTGGCACATGCACGCGATGTGGCCATCGTGATCGACGCCCATGTCGCGCTGGCCGAACGGCTTGGTCTGGACGGGGTCCATCTTTTGGATGGCGCACGGTCCGTGCGTACGGCGCGAAAAGCGCTTGGTGCGGACGCGATTGTCGGCAGCTATTGCGCGCAATCGAAACACGACGGCATGAACGCCGCCGAAGCGGGCGCGGACTACGTCGCCTTTGGCCCGGCTGGTGCCTCGCTTTTGGGGGACGGAAGCCGCGCGGAGGCAGACCTTTTTCAATGGTGGTCAGAAATGATCGAAGTGCCCGTGGTCGCTGAAGGCGCCTTGAGCGAAGACGTCATCGCCGAACTTTGCCAGACCACGGACTTTTTCGGAATTGGCGAAGAAATCTGGCGGCAAGAGGATGCAAGCGCGGCTTTGGCGCAGCTGATCGCCGCGATGGGCTAAATGTTTCGCACGCGAAACATTTTTAGTGCAAGCCATTGATTTCGCCGACCGTGACGGTCCAATCAATTGTTTTTAAAGAAGAAGTGCGTTGCATTTACGCGTCATCAAGACGCGAGTGCGCCGCTCTGACCGCCTCTTCCGCGACCCGGGCAATCGCCTTTCGGTTTGGATAATCCGACACTTTGAGCGGGTCGTGCCAGATGACTTCCACATGGCCCTGTTTCGTCGCGCCCAGCGTTTTGAGGAGGTGAGAGGCGAAATCCATGTCGCCCCACCAGCCATAAAACCGCGCATCCGCGCCCTCGGGCGGATGATAAATTGCCGTTACCGGCTGCACCCAAAGAAGATCGCGTAATTCGTCGGAAAAGAACGCCGCAAACAGCGTCGGCTTGAACTGCAAAACGCGCAATCCGTCGGTCGAGGTGCCTTCGGGGAAGAACAAAAGCTTGTGCCCGGCCTTGAGCCGTTCCTCAAAAATCGCGCGTTGTTGGGCAGCGTCGCGCGCGTCGCGACGGATAAAAACCGTGCCGGTGGCGCGCGCCAACCACCCGATCAATGGCCAGTTCGCAACTTCGGCCTTGGAAACGAAATAGACGCGCTTTTCTGCATTGAGCGTGAAAATATCGAGCCACGAGGAATGGTTGGCCACCACCGCGCCGGGATAGGTCATGCGCGCGCCTTTGGAGCTGTAGCCGATGCCCATGATGCGAAACGCATTGCGACACACGAATTGCGTGATGTGCGGCGTCCAGGGGCGCTCAAGGCCATAAAGCGGTCGTTCGATAAGGCGCAAAAGCAGCAACAAAAAAAGGCAGGTAAGGATAAACACAACCAGCACCGTGCCGCGCCACAAAACACGCGCCCAACCCCGCGCGCTAAGCGACAAGGGCGGGACGGGAATGTCTTCGCCGGTCCATGTCGGGCCGCCGCGCATCAGTCAGCACCTTGCCTGTAATTTGCCACGGCACGCGCGCTGAGCCGGGTGGTGTCCAAAAGCAGGCAGACATCGATGGTGTTAAAGGCATGATCCACGAACGCCCCCTCGCCCACAACGCCACCGAGCCGCAAATACGCTTTGATCAGTGACGGCACACCACGCATCGCGCTTTTGCGGTCAATCGCATCGGCGGGCATCAAATCCATGGTTTGAAAGACGTCCGGTTTGGCACGTACGCGCACGTCGACGGGGGCAAGATGGTTGTGATGGAGCAGCGAAAGCGAGGGCGCAATCGCCTCAATATCCGTGCCATGAAAGCTTGCCACGCCGAACAGGATGTCGATGTCGTTTCCGCGCACGTAGTCTGACAGCGCGGTCCAGAGCTGATACATCGCGGTGCCGCCGCGATAGTCCGGATGCAGGCACGACCGTCCAAGTTCGAGCAGGCGACGGCCCGAGGTCTTCAGTGCATCAAGGTCGTATTCGTCTTCGGAATAAAACTGCCCGGCGGCGGTGGCACCTTCGTTGGTGAGCACGCGATAGACGCCCACGACGTGATCGAGCGATTGATCATCGCGGCGCGTATCGACCAGCACGATATGTTCGAAATGGGGGTCAAACCGGTCGCGTTCAAAGCGATTGTCATGGTCAACCAGCGGCCCGTCCCCGCCCAGTTCTTCGACAAACACCGTATAACGCAGGCGTTCCGCCGCGCGCAGATCGCGCTCGGTTTTGGCAATGCGTGTCACGAGGTGAGCGTCCTGGCGGTCCATTTTGGGCCTTCAATCGACGGATTGCGGGTTTCTAGAGCGCGCAAAGCCACAATGCAACGCCGCAAAACCACAGCGATTGTGGAAAAGATTGTTTACCCGCATAAGTTGTGTTAGCACTTGATTAATACGGGTTCGGATCAAAGACCGGAACAAGGGTGATCGTGTTGCCATCAATAACAACTTTACCTTCTTCGGGGAAATTCACGGTGACGCGCCCGCCGATATTCGACTGCACCTGCCCAATACCCCATTCGGGACAATCGGGGTGGGACACCAACATGCCGGGTTCAAGAAGAGACGTTAATTCGGACACGAGACCACGCTTTTTAAAGGTTGTGAGGGATACAATATGATTGGAAACGACTTAAACGCATTGATCGGCTCACGTATATGCCACGACCTAATTAGCCCTTTGGGCGCGATTGGCAACGGGGTTGAACTATTGTCGATGTCGGGGATGGCCGCGTCTCCTGAAATGGCCTTGATCGCGGAATCGGTGGAAAATGCCAATGCACGCATCCGGTTTTTTCGCGTCGCCTTTGGCGGGGCTGTGCCGGGCACCGAGATCGGGCAAAGCGAAGTCCAGAGCATCATCCATGACATGTACAAAGGCGGGCGTTCGCGGGTCGACTGGCGCGTGGACGGACCGCAAGAGCGGGCAGATGTGAAACTGGCGTTCCTTTTGTTGCAATGCCTGGAAAACGCGATGCCGCGTGGCGGCCAGATCAGCGTGACCAAATCCCCAAGTGGTTGGAAAATGGAAGCGCGCGCCGAAAAGATGAAGGCAGAGCCTGAACTTTGGAACCTGCTGACGGACACCAACGCGCGCACCAAAGTGGTGGCAGCAGACGTGCATTTCGCGCTTGTCGCCGATGCCGCCAAGATTGCCGGACGCTCGGTTGCGTCCTTCATCCGCGACACCGAGGCCACGCTTAGCTTCTGATCGTTCCGTCACCGGTGACGAGGTATTTGAAGCTGGTAAGCTGTGCGGCCCCAACGGGGCCACGGGCATGCATTTTACCCGTCGCGATACCAATTTCCGCACCCATCCCGAACTCGCCGCCATCCGCAAATTGCGTGGAGGCGTTGTGCATCAGGATCGCACTGTCGAGGCGGCTAAAGAACTGAGCAACGGCTGCGTCGTCTTCGGTGAGGATGCAATCGGTGTGATCCGACCCGTACTGCCGGATATGCGCGATGGCTTCTTCAACGTTATCAACGGTTTTTGCGGCGATGATCATGTCGAGGAACTCTTGACCCCAATCCTCTTCGCTGGCCTTTGAAATGCCGTCGATAGTTTGCAATGCCGCGTCTCCGCGCACCTCCACACCGGCGTCAAGCAGCGCGCGAATGACGCCTTGGCCAACGGTGTCCACGGCATCCTTGTGGATCAAAAGACACTCTGCCGCGCCACAAATCCCGGTTCGCCGCGTCTTGGCATTCAACACCACTTTGAGCGCTTTCTCAGGGTCGGCGGCAGCGTCGATATAAATGTGCACTATGCCTTCGAGATGGGCAAAGACAGGGACGCGCGCCTCGCGCTGAACCAGCCCGACAAGCCCCTTCCCGCCGCGCGGCACAATTACGTCGATCGTGTCGGTCATCGTCAGCATTTCGGAAACCGCGGCGCGATCACGGGTCGGCACGCGTTGGATGGCATCTTCGGGAAGGCCCGCTGCCTTCAAACCGTCAACAAGACAGGCGTGAATGGCGCCCGACGAATGAAAACTTTCGGAACCACCGCGCAGGATCACGGCGTTGCCTGCCTTGAGGCAAAGCGCGCCTGCATCCGCCGTCACATTCGGACGGCTTTCATAGATCACACCTATGACACCGAGCGGGGTGCGCACGCGGCGGATGTTCAAACCAGAAGGTTGGTCCCAATCTTCGAG
>CALLWO010000017.1 GCA_938016355.1 uncultured Boseongicola sp.
TTGAGGGAGAGATCGAGGAAGTACCCGCGGAAGGGTCCTTGGCCCCCGATGGTTTCGAGGTGCGACCCGGGACGGATCGGGCGGAGTTCCTGGCCAATATGGCGCGTATCCAGTCCGAGCGTTTGGCCACGGCTTGGGAGAACCGCGCGCCGGATGCGCCGGTCGAGACGCCCGAGGAGACGCTGATCCTTGCCTCGATCATCGAGAAGGAAACGGCTGTGGCCGACGAGCGTAGGGTTGTGGCGAGCGTGTTCGCGAACCGGTTGGCGCGCGGCATCAAGCTTCAGACGGACCCGACGGTGATCTATGGCGTGACGCGCGGCGAGGGCGTTTTGGGGCGCGGATTGCGGCAGAGCGAGCTGCGCCGCGAAACACCGTGGAACACCTATGTGATCGAAGGATTGCCGCCGACGCCGATTGCGAACCCCGGGCTGGCGAGCATTGAGGCTGCGCTCAATCCCGACAAGACCGATTATATCTTCTTTGTCGCCGACGGCACGGGCGGCCATGCGTTTGCAGAGACGCTGGACGAGCATAATCGCAACGTGGCCGCATGGCGCAAGATCGAAGCGGACCGGGCAAATCAATAGGCGACGTTAACGTTTTGGTAATTGCGCCGAACGGTATTGTTCAATTCTATCAATAACTTAACGCTTGACGGATCGACCTTTCTCGGGTATAACTTCAGGCAAGCTAGAAGAACTAACACGGCGGCACGGACCTTGGTCTGGGCTGCTTTTTCTTCGACTTCCCACTCCCTGTTCGAGGCATTTGCAATGACCGACGACCCTTCCAAGAAGGCCGGGACTGATGATGCGCGTCTGCTTCTTCGACAGGGAGAACGGGCGTTGCGCGATCTTTTGATTGCGTTCGACTTGTTGTCTGACCGGATCATGGACGGCGATCTGCCGAAAACATCCGACCTGGCAATGGTCTGTGCGACCCACGCTAAGGTACGCACCTCTTTGCTGGAGGAGATTCAGAAACATGAAAGACGTGTCGTCATATCAGAAGGCCTTACCAACGATGCTCCGCTCGATCTCGACACCTTGCGACATGAAATTGGGCGCAAGATTGATCGGGTCCGCGAGCGAGAAGCTAAAGAGTGAATTCCTGCAGGAGCTTGGACCCGATGAGGTTCGCGCTTTGCCATATATGTTCGAGTTTTGGGCGTTGCCTCACCAGTTGCCACCAACGGACGACTGGCGCACATGGGTGATCATGGGCGGCCGCGGGGCAGGCAAAACGCGCGCGGGTGCCGAATGGGTGCGGGTTCAGGTTGAAGGCGGCCGACCCGAAGATGCGGGGCGCGTCAAAACGGTCGCGCTGGTCGGCGAAACCTATGATCAGGCGCGCGATGTCATGGTTTTTGGGGACAGCGGTATCATCGCCTGTTCCCCGCCCGACAGAAAGCCAAGCTGGGTCGCGTCCAAGCGCTGCCTTGTCTGGCCCAACGGCGCGAAGGCTTTTGTGTTTTCGGCCAATGATTATGAAGCGCTGCGCGGCCCGCAATTTGAGGCGGCGTGGGTCGATGAACTGGCGAAGTGGCCCAAGGCGAAAGAGGCCTGGGACATGCTGCAATTCTGTCTGCGTCTGGGGGACAGCCCCCGGCAGGTGGTCACGACGACTCCGCGCAACGTGCCGATTTTGAAGCAGATATTAAGTGCGCCATCGACGGTCGTGTCGCAGGCGTCGACATATGACAATCGCGCCAATCTGGCGGGCTCTTTTCTGGAGGAAGTTCAGAGCACCTATGCCGGAACGCGGCTTGGTCAGCAGGAGCTTGACGGTTTGTTGATCGAAGAGATCGACGGCGCGCTCTGGACGCCTGCAATCCTGCGCACATGCGAAGAAAAGGACTTTGGGCAGTTGGATCGGATCGTGGTTGCGGTCGATCCCCCGGTGACCGGCAAAGCGACGTCAGATGCCTGTGGCATTGTGGTTGCAGGGGCGCGCACCAAGGGCAGCCCGCGGCATTGGGATGCAATTGTTCTGGAGGACGCGACAATATCGGCCGCGTCCCCACTGGAATGGGCGGAAGCCGCAGTTGCGGCCTTGCACCGGCATAATGGTGATCGGTTGGTTGCTGAGGTGAACCAAGGCGGGGATCTGGTGGAAATGATGCTTCGCCAGGTTGATCCGATGATCCCGTTTCGCGGGGTGCACGCGACGCGCGGGAAGATTGCGCGCGCCGAACCAATCGCCGCGCTTTATGAGCAAGGGCGTGTTTCGCACGTGCGTGGCCTTGGAACGCTGGAGGCTCAGATGGGTCTTATGAGTGTGCGGGGATATTCTGGTCCGGGGAGCCCGGACCGTGTGGATGCATTGGTGTGGGCGTTGACCGACCTGATGCTGGATCCGGCCGCAAGTTGGAAACAACCGCGTGTCCGGACAGTGGGCTGACGTCCAAAATTGCCCGATTGACCGGGCGCGAAGGAGCAAGATCAGATGGTGTTTGATTTTCTGAAGCGGCCGGGGGTTCCCCAGCCGGAGACTAAGGCGTCGGCAGCCGGTCCGGTGATCGCATATGCGAGTTCGGGGCGGGTGGCGTGGTCCCCGCGCGATACCAGCAGTTTGATGCGCACGGGATTTGCGGGCAACCCGGTGGGGTTTCGCGCGGTCAAGATGATTGCCGAAGCGGCTGCGGCTTTGCCGGTTGTTTTGCAGGATGTTGAGCGGCGTTATGATGTGCATCCGGTCTTGTCGTTGGTGACGCGGCCGAACGCGGGTCAGGGGCAGTTTGAGTTGCTTGAGGCGATCTATGCCCAGCTATTGTTGAGCGGAAACAGTTATTTGGAGGCCGTTCTTGATGACGGTGCTCTGCCGGGCGAATTGCATGTTTTGCGGTCTGATCGGATGTCGGTTGTGCCCGGTTCGGATGGCTGGCCGGTTGCGTATGAATACGCTGTGGGCGGCAAGAAGCATCGCTTTCCGGTGAGCGAGACCTTCTCGCCAATTTGCCATATCAAGGCGTTTCACCCGCAAGACGATCATTACGGTTTGTCGCCCATGCAGGCGGCAGCGGCAGCGCTTGATGTGCATAACTCGGCCTCGGCCTGGTCGAAGGCTTTGTTGGACAATGCCGCACGTCCGTCGGGGGCGATCATTTACAACGGTGGTGAAGGTCACGGGACGATGTCGTCGGATCAATACGATCGTTTGCTGATGGAGATGGAGTCGCACCATCAGGGCGCGCGCAATGCGGGGCGTCCGATGTTGTTGGAAGGCGGTCTTGACTGGAAGCCCATGGGGTTCAGCCCGTCCGATATGGAATTTCAGAAGACGAAAGAGGCCGCGGCGCGCGAGATCGCTTTGGCCTTTGGGGTGCCGCCGATGTTGCTCGGCATTCCCGGTGATGCGACTTACGCCAATTATCAGGAAGCGAACCGGGCCTTTTACCGGCTGACGGTTCTGCCGATGGCGCAGAAGGTGCTCGCGACGATGTCACATTGGTTGACGACGTTCACAGGCGAGGACATCGCGCTCAGGCCCGATCTGGATCACGTTCCGGCATTGGCAGGTGAGCGCGAGGCGCAGTGGCGGCGTGTCTCAGCTGCGAGTTTTCTCAGCGATGCCGAGAAGCGCGTGTTGCTTGGATTGCCAAAATCACAGGAGGACGAGGAATGAGCGTGCTGTTGGACACCGGACTGGAGCAGAAATTCTGCCGCGCCGAGGGGGCGTTGCAGGTGAGCGAGGGCGCTGTGATCGAAGGATACGCGTCGCTCTTTGGAAAGACGGATCGCGGTGGCGATGTCGTTGAAAAAGGCGCGTATGCGCTGTCTTTGAAGGCGCTCAGCAAAGCGGGGCGGCGGGTCAAAATGCTTTGGCAGCATGATCCCGCGCAGCCGATTGGCATTTGGGACGAGGTCTTTGAGGACGACAAGGGGCTCTTCGTAAAGGGCCGGCTTTTGACAGATGTGGCGCGGGCACGAGAAGCGGCGGCGCTGATTGATGCGGGGGCGATTGAGGGTCTTTCGATTGGCTATCGCACCGTGAAAGCAACCAAGGACAACGCCGGGCAGCGACGCCTGGCAGAGCTGGAGCTTTGGGAGGTGTCGCTTGTGACCTTCCCAATGCTTCCGGAAGCGCGGGTGGGCGCCAAGGGTCTTGACCCGGACGACGGCCTAATGCGCGACCTGGCAACGGCAATTGAAGATGCCCGTTGCTCATTCGCCCGGGACGCAAAGAGCGTCTGATCGGGGTTAACCCTCCCAACCACACTTAAGGAAACATCATGACCACACCCGAGACGACGGCTCGGGGCGGGACACTTGTGCCTGCTCCTTTGACGGCTGCCGACGAGGTTAAGACCGCGCTTGCGGGCCTTGTTGAAGACATCACCCAGAGACTTGAAAAACAGGAAGAGCGTTTGACCATGCTTGATCGGAAATCCACATACACTCAATCGCGCCGCCCGGCGCTTGCCACTTCAGCGGATGCGGACGCACCCCATGAAAAGGCGTTCAACGCGTATCTGCGCACAGGCGAAGACGACGGCCTGCGCGGTCTGACCCTTGAGGGCAAGGCGATGTCGACAGCCGTGGCTGGCGATGGCGGTTACCTTGTTGATCCCCAGACGTCTGAGACCGTGAAGAGCGTTCTGCGCTCGACGGCGTCGATCCGTCAGGTGGCGAACGTCGTTTCGGTTGAAGCGACGACTTTTGATGTCCTGATTGACTCCACCGAAGTTGGTGCGGGCTGGGCTTCGGAAACCGGATCTGTTTCTGAAACGGGCACACCAACAATCGAACGGATTTCGATCCCGCTCCATGAGCTCAACGCCCTGCCAAAAGCATCGCAGCGTTTGCTGGATGACAGCGCGTTCGACATCGAAGGCTGGCTGGCCGGTCGCATCGCCGACACGTTCGCACAATCCGAAGCGGCGGCGTTCATTTCGGGTGACGGTGTGGACAAGCCAACGGGCTTCCTGACCCACCCAACGGTTGATCAGGACGCCTGGGCCTGGGGATCGCTTGGTTATGTTGTCACCGGTGAAAACGGTGATTTCAGCTCGGCCAATCCGGCCGACGCGATCGTTGATCTGGTCTATTCGCTGGGCGCACGTTACCGCGCGAACGGGGCGTTCGTTATGAACTCCAAGACGGCGGGTGCCGTGCGCAAGATCAAGGACGCGGATGGTCGTTTCCTTTGGTCTGATGGCCTCGCGGCAGGAGAACCTGCGCGTTTGCTGGGGTATCCGGTGTTGATCGCGGAAGACATGCCGGACGTGGCCGCCGACGCCTTCGCCATCGCGTTTGGTGATTTCTCCGCCGGTTACACAATCGCGGAACGCCCGGATCTTCGCATCCTTCGCGATCCGTTCTCGGCCAAGCCAAACGTGTTGTTCTACGCAACCAAACGCGTGGGCGGCGATGTCAGTGACTTCGCAGCCATCAAGCTTTTGAAGTTCGGCGCAAGCTGACTTTGAGAGCGCTGGCCCGTTCCCGATCGGGGCGGGTCAGTCGAACACGCGCGGCCAATAGTGCTTTTTCCCGATGCCTCCCTCCGCCGGGAAGGTGCTGGTCGCGCGTGTCTTGATGCATCGGAGGGCGGATTTTCGGAGTTCAGCTATGATGTTGATTGAGCAGACCCAGGTACCGGAAGCGTCCCTGCCGGTCGCAGAGTTTAGAGACCATCTGCAACTTGGCAGCGGGTTTGCCGATGACGGAGTGCAGACGCCAGTTTTGATAACCTGTCTTCGCGCGGCCATCGCGGCCGTCGAAAGCGAGACGAGCAAAACGCTTTTGCAGCGCGATTTCAAATATGTGGTTTCTAGCTGGCGTGATTTTGCCCGGCTGGAATTGCCGGTCGCCCCGGTTGCGAGCGTTGGGGCGTTCAAGATTGTCGATATTCTTGGGGCCGAAGATGACGTCGCGGCGGGCATGTTCCGTCTGATCCCGGATTATTATCGCCCGGTGATCGAGGCGCGCGGCTGGTCGCTGCCGATCATTCCCGACGGTGGCACCGCAGAGATCGTGTTCACCGCCGGGTTCGCGACAAGCTGGGCCGAAGTGCCCGCCGATCTGGCGCAGGCCGCGCTTATTCTCGCGGCGCATTTTTATGACAACCGCTCGGCCATGGTGGAGGGCGGCAAGGTGCTTCCCATTGGTGTGTCGAGCCTGTTGAGACGCTATCGCCCCATGCGCATCCTTGGTGGTTCGAAATGAGTATCCGGCTGGCGCGCAAGCTTGAATTGCAGGAGCGATCAGGGGCAAGCGACGGGGCCGGAGGCGCGACGCGCAGCTGGTCAACGCTTGGCACCCATTGGGCGCATATCGAAGCGCGCACCGGTCGCTATGAGCGCGGCGAGGGGTATCCGCGCGCGCGTGTGCCGTACAAAATCACGATCCGCGCTGTTGCCCCGTCGGCAGTATCGCGGCCCAAGCCCGGCCAGCGATTTTTGGAGGGCACCCGCGTGTTCAAGATCCGCGCGGTTGCGGATGAGGATTCCGACGCGCGGTATCTCGTGTGCTTTGCAGATGAGGAGGTGGCGGGATGAGCTATGCAACCTCAATCGCGCTTCAAAAGGCGCTGTTTCAGCTGCTTTCGAACGATCCCGCGATCACCGGTTATGTGGGGGCTGCAATTTTTGATGCGGTTCCCGAAGGGCCGGTGGATGGCGCGCATATTGTGATCGGTGACGAAGACGTTCGCGACTGGTCAAACCAGACCGGGCATGGGGCAGAACATCGGTTTGTCCTTAGCGTGGTCACCGACCAATCGGGCTTTGCAGAGGCCAAGGAAATCGCGGCGGCGGTATCGGATGCGGTTGTCGATGCGACACCGGTTCTGGAGCGCGGCCGGATCGTTTCGATGCGCTTTTCCCGGGCGCGCGCACGACGGGTTCGCGCCGGGCAGACACGACGGATCGACATGACGTTTCGCGCGCTTGTCGAAGACGAATAACCACATTTTCAGGAGATCGGTGACATGGCCGCACAAAATGGCAAAGACCTGTTGATCAAGCTCGACCTTACCGGGTCGGGGCAATTTGAAACCATCGCCGGGCTTCGCGCGACGCGGATTTCCTTTAACGCCGAGAGCGTTGATGTGACGTCGCTTGAGAGCCAGGGCGGATGGCGCGAATTGCTTGGGGGGGCGGGCGTCAAGACCGCCGCAATCGCGGGCTCCGGCGTGTTCAAGGACCAATCCACGGACGAACGCACGCGTCAGGTGTTCTTTGACGGAGAGACGCCCGATTTTCAGGTGATCATCCCGGATTTCGGCATCATTGAGGGGGCGTTCATGGTCACGTCGATCGAATATGGCGGCAGCCACGACGGCGAGGCGACATACGAATTGGCGATGGCGTCGGCAGGCGCGCTGACATTCTCGCCAGTCTGATGGCGAACCCCTGGGAAGGCGAGATCGCCGTGCGTATCGACGGTGAGCGGCATGTGATGAAGCTGACGCTTGGCGCGCTGGCGGAACTGGAGGCGCATTTGCAATCGGATTCGATTGTGGCGCTGGTCGAGCGATTTGAAACCGCGACGTTCACGACGCGGGATGTCGTCGCTTTGATCGTGGCGGGATTGCGCGGTGGTGGCTGGCGCGGAGATGCGAGCGACTTGTTGAGCGCGGACATCGAGGGCGGGCCGCCGAAAGCGGCGCAACTTGCCGGTCAGCTCATCGTGCGCGCGTTTTCGTTTCCGGAGCTGTGAGCGGTTTCAACTGGCCGGGGCTGATGCGCGTGGCGATCAGCGCGGGCATTCGACCAAGCGATTTCTGGGCTCTGACGCCTGCGGAATTTGAGTTTCTGCTTGGAAAAACAAGTGCGGGCCAGCCGTTGACGCGCCGTCGGCTGGACGAATTGGCCTCGGCCTATCCCGACACATCGAAGGAAGAAGCAAATGGACCAGATTGATGCGTTTGAAGACCAGGTCGCGGCGCTCGAAGCGACGTTGAGCGAGGCCGGATCGGTCACGGCAGCGTTTTCGAGCGAGGTGACCAAGATGCAAAGCGCGTTGGCCGCGACAAGCCGGGACACCGAGACGTTGTCCAAGGGTTTGTCGCGCGGGTTGCGCTCGGCCTTTGACGGGTTGGTGTTTGACGGGATGCGCGCAAGCGACGCGTTGAGTGCGGTGACGCGCGCGGTCGCGAACACGGCCTATTCCGCGGCCATCAAGCCGGTGAGTAACCAATTGGGCGGCTTGCTGGCGCGGGGCGTTGCGGGCGCGTTCTCGGGCGCTTTTGCAAATGGCGGATCGTTCTCGCAAGGGCGCGTCACCCCGTTTGCGACGGGCGGTGTTGTATCCTCCCCGACGGCGTTTCCAATGCGGGGCGGCACCGGGTTGATGGGGGAAGCCGGGCCAGAGGCGATCATGCCGCTGTCCCGAGGCAGCGATGGGCGGCTTGGCGTTCGTATGGAAGGCGGCGGACAGGCGGTTTCGGTGGTGATGAACATCTCGACCCCGGATGTTCAGGGTTTCCAGCGCAGCCAAAGCCAGATTGCCGCACAGATGAGCCGCGCGCTTGGACGCGGGCAGCGCAACAGTTGAGGGCGAGAACATGACCTTTCATGACATACGATTTCCGGCAAATCTGAGCTTTGGCTCGCTGGGCGGGCCGGAACGCCGCACGGACATTGTGACACTGGCCAATGGATTTGAAGAGCGCAACACGCCCTGGGCGCATTCGCGACGGCGCTATGATGCAGGTTTGGGAATGCGGTCTTTGGAGGACGTGGAAGCTTTGCTGGCCTTCTTTGAGGCACGGCGCGGGCAGCTTTATGCGTTTCGCTGGAAAGACTGGGCGGACTTTCGGTCCTGCGGTGTTTTGGAAACCCCCGCATTTGACGATCAGGTGATTGGTGTCGGGGATGGTGCGCAAACCGAGTTTCAGCTGGTGAAGATGTATCGCTCGGGCGATCAGACCTATACCCGC
>CALLWO010000018.1 GCA_938016355.1 uncultured Boseongicola sp.
AAGTGCTCCAAGCCAAAGGATGCCGGGCGCAATCACACTGAGTTTTTCGGCAGATGGCCCAACACCGAATGGGACCAAAACAACGACGATCAGAAAGAAAGCGAGTGCAAGTCCAAACCCGCCGCCAGCACGGATCGCAAGAGTGAGGTCCCGGCGCAGCAAGACAATCATGTGAAAGCCTCGTCAAAGGCGCTCGTACCATGTGCCGATGCCTTGAATTGAGTCACATCAATCGTTCGTCCGCTCAATCCCAGATCGATATGTGTCGCAATCACTGCCGACCCGCCTCTCGACAAATGTCTGGAGACAGCGTTCGCAAAAAGCGCCACTGACGACGCATCCAAAGAAACGGTCGGCTCATCCAGCGCCCAGATCGAACGCCCCGTCACGCAAAGCCGCGCTAATCCCAACCGGCGTTTCTGGCCCGCCGAAAGCGTTTGAGCCGCCCGGTTTTCCAAGGCGCCGAGGTCGAACGCTTCAAGTGCAGCGCCTATATCGCCGGCACCAAACAATCCGGCCCAGAATGCGAGGTTCTCAGCAACGCTGAGCGTCCCTTTAATCCCGTCAGCGTGACCGGAATAAACGATGCTTTCTTCATCAACGTCGATCCGGCCTGCGAGAGGCTTTTGCAAACCGGCGAGCGTGCGCAATAACGTCGTTTTGCCCGACCCGTTTGGCCCCCTTAAAACAACTGCTTCGCCCGGGAGGACGTTGAATGTCATGCCTTCCAAAAGCGTTAAACCACCGCGTCCGCAGCTTAGATCGACAACATTGAGGTTGGTTCCAGTCATGACAAAAGGGATGGCGCAAGTCGCATCAAGTGTCCATTGGCGTCAAGTTTACACGCTCAAGACAGCCAACGCGACGCGACGACCTTCTCCGAGAAGCACATTATAGCTCCGGCACGCCTGAGGGCTGGCCATGATTTCGACCCCGATGCCTGCGGTTTCGAGCGTTTCGCGAAACTTGGATGGTATGTGCGCGATCTGAGCGCCTGTTCCGACGAGCACGAAATCAATTTCTTCCGAAGCCCCTGCCAATGTTGCAGTGTCCTCGAACCCACCCCAGGACATCGGTCCGCTCGGAAGTATGATCAAAGGGGCATCATGGGCCTCTCCACCTACGCGAAAGAAGCCGGGTCCATACCCATCAACCGGTAGTGCATTGGAATAAATGACTTCGTTCAAGCGCATGGCTCACCCCCAGATTGGCAGGCCAAGAATAGCCGACCCTGCAATAATGACATAGGCAGCCAACCGATAGAGTTTTTCGGCTGATGGATCAAACAATCTTCCACCGATCCAGTTGCCAAACAAGTAAGGCGCGATCATGAGCATCCCAAGTGCAAGTGCTGAAATGACCAGTAGTTGACTCCACCACAATACAATCAAGATGATCAGATCTGCCACGATCAGGTAGAGCATATTATTCGCGCGAACCGCGCTCGTCGGAAGCGATGAGGCCATGTAAAGCATAATGACCGGTGGCCCCGGAAGCCCAACGCACCCGGCCAGAAAACCGCCCAATGCGCCGGTTCCGTAAATCATGGCTTTCGTCAGTTCCCCGCGATAGCGAACACCTGCGACGAGCAACACGAGCAAAGTCAGCGCGACCAACGAGACTCCCCAGCGAAACACATCTGGATGCACGAGCGATAAGACCCAAATTCCCAAAGGAACTGCAAACAACGCGCCGAGCCCAAGTCGCACCACGTCTCTTGGATGCCCGTCTCGCAATGCTCGCGGAACATGTATAAGCGGAGCAACAAGATCTTTAACTACGAGGGTTGTCAGTGCCTCAAAGGGGCCCAAAATCTGCGCAGCCACGGGCAAGTATACCATTGCGGTGCCGAACCCTGTGAAACCCCGCACCACACCCGCCAAAAATGCCCCAACTGCCAGAAACCACAGACCTTGAGTCTGTAGCGCATCGGCAATGGCTTCAGGCATCTATGTTGGCAAACTGAGTTCCCGCGCCGCCGCCGCCATCGGAAGGCTTTGACCAATCCCGCTTAACGCCCAGCATCAAAACGACGTTCTTGGCGACATAAACCGACGAATAGGTCCCCACGATAACACCCCAAGTGATTGCGAACACGAACCCACGGATTACGTCGCCACCCAGCACCAACAACGCAATCAACGCCAAAAGTGTGGTGCCAGATGTCATCAATGTTCGGCTTAGCGTCTCATTGACCGACTTATTCATTACGTCCTGCAACGGCGTGGTCTTGTACTTTCGCAGGTTCTCACGAAGCCGGTCAAAAATGACCACGGTATCGTTGATAGAATACCCAACAATTGTCAAAAGCGCTGCAATCGTTGCAAGGTCAAAACGGATCTGAAGCAAGCTAAAGATACCGATCGTGAGGATCACATCATGAAACAGGGCTGCGACAGCGCCGACAGAAAACTGCCATTCAAACCGCAACCAGATATATATCAAAATCGCGCCCATAGCCGCCATTACCGCGATGATCGCGGTCTGGATCAACTCACCAGACACTTTAGGTCCGACAGATTCTACCGAGGTAAACTTAATGCTCGGGTCGACGTTCTTTAGCGCCGCTTCGATTTGATTGGTCACTTCGCCTGTGACGCTTTCCTGACCTTCTTGCGCCTGAATGCGGATCATCGCCACGTTTTGATCGTCGCGGAATGTCGGATCAAAGACCTGAGAAATAGAAACATCGCCAAGATCCAAAGCCTCGACAGATTCACGATACGCCGCGACATCGACCGGTTGCACTGCTTCGGTACGGATAGTTGTGCCGCCCCGGAAATCAATGCCAAAATTCAGCCCGACAAGAAGCCACATCAGGATCGACGCAATCACAGCAGCGATTGAAACACCCATCGTCACATAGCGAAGGCGGAAGAAATCGAAATTCGTTTCTGCGGGGACAAGTCTCAGGCGCATCTGTTTATACCTCGATTGTCCGCGGACGTTTCCGCTCAAACCACATAACGATCAGCAACCTGGTCACAAAAATCGCTGTGAACACAGATGTCGCGATGCCGATCATAAGCGTGACAGCAAATCCTTTGACCGGGCCCGATCCAAGCGCGAAAAGAATCAAAGCTGTAATGAATGTTGTGATGTTGGCATCAATGATCGCGCTAAGCGCACGCTCATATCCAAGCTCGATGGCACGGCTCGGACCTTTTGCAGTCTTTAGTTCTTCGCGGATACGCTCGAATACCAACACATTCGCATCAACCGCCATGCCAATCGTGAGCACGATCCCTGCGATACCGGGCAACGTCAAAGTGGCTCCGATCCCGCTCAGCACACCGAACAGCAAACCCACGTTCAAAAGGAGGGCAAGATTGGCGAAAATTCCAAACAAACCATAGGACAGCGCCATAAAAAGCAAAACGGCGGCAAACGCGATGAGGCATGCAATCCGGCCAGCCTCAATGGAATCCTGTCCCAGCTCAGGGCCAATCGTCCGCTCTTCAAGGAAAATCATTTCCGCAGGCAAAGCCCCCGCGCGCAATAGAACGGCAAGCTGGGTTGAGTTTTCAACAGTGAAGTTCCCGGTGATCTGACCGGAGCCGCCCGTGATCGGTTCGCGGATTTGCGGCGCGGTGATCACGCGGTCATCCAGAACGGTGGCAAACAAAGCTCCGACATTCTCAGACGTATACTGCCCAAAAATGCGCGCACCCGAAGGATTGAAGCGGAAACTGACCGAAGGCTGACCGTTTTGATCAAACCCGGGCTGTGCATCAACCAAGTCTTCACCCGACAGGATCGCAACCGATTCCAAAAGATAAAACTGGTTCTCGTCCTCCAGATCCTGAACGACGATTTCGCCAGAGCCGGCCGTTGTATTGGCATTCGCTGCCACGCTCAAAACAGGATGAAACGTAAGACGCGCGGTCGTGCCGATGAGAGCCTTCAATTCGGCCGCCGACCCAATGCCCGGCACCTGAATGAGAATGCGGTTTTCACCCTGCCTTTGAATGGTGGGTTCGCGCGTGCCAACTTCGTCAACGCGACGCCGAATAATCTCAAGCGATTGCTGTATGGTTCGATTGTCGGTCGCAACTTTCTCGTCATCAGATAACGCAACAATGACCGTGTTGCCCTGCCCTGAAACGACAATATCCACGGCCCCTAGCCCGGTGACGCTCGCCACGGGTTGAGCTAGTGCGCGCACGGCTGCCAGCGCCGCTTCCATGCCTTCAACCTGAGAAATCCGAACGCGCAATTCGCCGCCCGGAACATTATCGAGCCGTTCAACAAAACCGACCTGGTCACGAATTGCCACAAGTGCGTCGCGCACATTCAGCCAATAGCCGTCCATCCGATCAGAATAGACGTCCTCAACCTGAACTTCGGCCAGCAGATGCGCACCACCGCGCAAATCCAAGCCCAAATTGACAAGTGCGCTTGGCAAAAAGTCCGGCCAAACGCTGGCTGCCTCTTCGCGCTCAGGCGTGGCACCCATCGCCTCAATTTCGGCAAGAGCATCATTGTGCGTCTCAACCCTGCTGTAAAATGCATTCGGGAACGAGAACAAAAGCCCGGCAAGACAAACGGCCCAAATCAGGACCCGCTTCCAGGCGGCTATCTGGAGCATGAAAAACCCTTATGTGTTCGCAGGTTCAGTCTTGGAGCGGACCTGCGAAATCGTGTGCTTGACTACGCGGACATTGACGCCGCTGGCAATTTCGATTTCGATCTCAGCGTCTTCGCGGACCTTTGTCACTTTGCCGACAAGACCGCCCGCAGTCACAACCTGATCCCCACGGCGCAGCGCATCGATCATCGACTGATGCTCTTTCAGCTTCTTTTGCTGAGGCCGGATCAAAAGGAAATACATGATACCAAATATCAGCACCATTGGTACAACGAGCGACGTAAACACATCTCCGCCTCCGGCGGAGGCTTGCGCGTAGGCAGGCGTCACGAACATGCGCGGTTATCCTTGTTTTTGGCCGGGCTTTGCCCCGCCTCGTTTCGTGTTGGCGCGCACCCTAGCTGTGGCGGTTTGGGTTGGCAAGCAAGCGACCCCACTCAAACCAGATTAGGATCAGGTGGCTAACGCTTTGCGCGATCAATCAAATCGCGAAGAACCTGACTCTCGATCTCAAGATCGGTCAGACCCGCTTTGGAATACTCAGACGCCGCGCGCTCAAACGCATCGCTTAAGTCCTGCAATAACGTCAGGAAACCAGCTTTCGATGCATCATTCACGACCACGCTGTTCAATTTCGCAAACCGTTTCGTCGCTTGCTCTGTTCCAAACAGAATTTGACCAAGGTGGCGGCGCGCGCGTCGATATCGCACTGGGTCGGCTTGCACCGCTGCGATCAATTGCCCCACCGCTTTTGCGAACGCCTCGGTCGCGGACCATAATTCAGCATCGCCAAGCCCAGCCATTGCCATTTCGATATTGGTTACACGCCTGGCCGCAGAGCTGCATAAATCCCGCGCTGCTGCACTCGCCCGATCTTCGGGCGCTGCGATCAGAACCTTTTTAGGAGCCCTCAAAGCACGCGCAAACGTCGCAAAAACGTTCCACATCACAAGAACGCCGCCACCCAGCATGGCCAATCGTAGAAACAAGCTCAACATGGCCGCAATATCACGCGCCAAACAGACAATTCCAAGACCAAGACGTGGCGTCTTTCCTCGCCGTGGAAAATCCGCCATATAGCGCCCACTTTCAATCCGACAAAAGGACAAGGACCATGCACGACATTCGCGCCATCCGCGAGAACCCCGCCGCTTTCGACGCCTCTATGGCATTGCGTGGGATCTCTGGCGCGTCGTCAGAGATCCTTGCGATAGACGAAGCGCGTCGCGCGCAAATTTTGGCCTCCGAAACCGCGCAAGCCGAGCGCAACGCCGCATCCAAAGAAGTGGGTGCCGCAAAGGCGCGCGGCGATGATGCTGAATTTGAACGACTCCGCGCCCTTGTTGGCGCAAAAAAGGATGAAATCGCGGCCTTGGAAGAAAAGGCAAAAGCCGAAGACGCCAGGTTACGCGATCTATTGATGAGCCTACCGAATATCCCAATGCCGGATGTGCCAGAAGGCGCAGACGAGACCGACAATGTTGAAATCGGCCGCTGGGGTGAGCCGACAACATTCGATTTCACTGCCAAAGAGCATTACGACATTCCTGGGGTGAAATCGGGTATGGATTTCGAAACCGCGGCCAAACTTTCTGGTAGCAGGTTCGTTTTGCTCTCCGGGGCCGTCGCGCGTCTTCACCGGGCACTGGCCCAATTCATGCTCGATGTTCACACCACCGAAAACGGGCTGACTGAAACCATGACGCCTGTGCTTGTACGCGATGAAGCCATGATAGGGACTGGCCAACTGCCAAAGTTCGCCGAAGACAGCTATCAAACTCGCGAAGGCATGTGGTTGATCCCTACATCCGAAGTCACGCTGACAAATATCGTGGCCGGTGCGATGATTGATGCTGACTATTTGCCGCGCCGATATACGTCACACACACAGTGTTTCCGCTCGGAAGCCGGAAGCGCGGGCCGTGACACAGCCGGCATGCTGCGCCAACACCAGTTCGAAAAGGTCGAAATGGTGTCAATCACGCATCCCGATAAATCCGAGGATGAGCAAAAACGCATGACGCGTTGCGCCGAGGATATTCTTGAACGCTTGGGCATCGCCTATCGCACTGTTGTCCTCTGCACCGGCGATCTTGGGTTCGGTGCGCGCCGGACTCACGACATCGAAGTCTGGCTGCCCGGCCAAAACGCCTATCGCGAAATCAGTTCGATCTCGACTTGTGGTGATTTCCAAGCCCGTCGTATGAATGCGCGTTTCCGCGATGAAAATGGCAAACCGCAGTTTGTTCACACGTTGAACGGCTCAGGACTTGCTGTGGGGCGCTGCCTGATCGCAGTGCTTGAAAACGGTCAGACGGAAGACGGCGGCGTTGTGCTTCCGCAGGTCCTTGGCCCTTGGCTTGGTGGCAAATCCCGGATCACGCCAGAAGGCGAATTGGCCTAAGGCCCCCATTGACCCTCGCTCCGGCTTAAAGGATCATATCCAAAAGAGCCGGAGCACTATCCATTGGCCGACGACCTGAGCAGTCCACACGGGAAATCCCTTGCCTATGACGAGATTATTGTCTCGCGCGGTAAGAAGGTTCCTTTTGTCCCGACCATCATCACGCCAAAAATCGAGCGCCCGCTAAGAAATGGTCGCTATGAAGCCGGTGAGCAAAAACACCTCGAAACACTCCTGAAATCCGACGATCGCGTCCTCGATTTAGGCGCCGGACTTGGCCTTGTTTCCTCCGTCGCCTCAGGACTTGTGCCAGAAGGTGCGGTCTTGTCAGTCGAGGCTCAGCCAAACCTTTTGCCTCTTATCGAAGAAACCTGGCGCTTGAACGACGTTGCAAACGCCGAACTGCGCCATGGCGTCATCGCTCCATCCTCTGGTCCAGCTGTCCCGTTTTATGTCCGGGGCGACTTTTGGGCTTCTTCCTTCGAGCCGGATTCACGGCCATTTACCTCAAAAGTCGACATCCCGACCTTGGGCCTTGGCGACTTGATTGCCTCGTTCAAACCCACAATCATTTGTTGCGACGTCGAAGGCGCAGAGGCTGGCTTGTTCGATGACGTTGATCTCAGCGATGTGCGTGCGCTTGTCATTGAATTGCACCCAAAGGTCTATGGCGAAGAGATCAAAACAGACATACTTGCGCGACTAACAGCCGCCGGTCTCGCACAGCAAGAACAGCCAAAACCATCCACAGTCTTTGTCTTCGAAAGGCAAACCGCGACCATATCAAAACCTTCAACTCGTCAAGATCCAAACTGGCCGCCAAGGCGCCCGCGCGTCCTTGTAGCAACCTGCATGAAGGATGAAGGTCCATTCATTTTGGAATGGCTTGCGTGGCACAAGGCCATTGGCGTGACAGATTTCGTCGTCTACTCGAACGACTGTACCGATGGTACCGATGCGCTTCTTGATCATCTCGCAGACCGCGGCGAGATCACGCATATCGTCAATCCAGCCGTCGCCGCGGGCAGCACGTATTTCCAACCTGAAGCACTCAACCACATCCAGCAGACAGAAGTATTCAAGACAGCTGACTTCTTCATTTCA
>CALLWO010000019.1 GCA_938016355.1 uncultured Boseongicola sp.
GTCGAAAAGAAGGGGCGCCCGTTCATGGGCATTTGCGTTGGCATGCAGTTGATGGCGCGCATGGGGCATGAATACGAGGCCACGGCGGGCCTTGGCTGGATCGACGGCGAAGTTTCCAAAATTACTCCGTCTGATCCATCCTTCAAAATCCCGCATATGGGGTGGAATGAACTGATCATTGATCAGCCACATCCCGTGCTCAACGGAATATCCACCGGTGATCACGCCTATTTTGTGCATTCTTATCAAATGGATGTTTCGCAAAGCGACCAACGGATTGCCCATTGCGACTATGGCGGGAGCGTCACCGCGATTGTCGGCACCGGAACCATGATCGGCACTCAATTTCACCCCGAAAAAAGCCAGTCGGCAGGGCTTGCGATGATATCCAACTTTTTGCGCTGGGCGCCGTAAGCGCTCAGCGCCTCGCCTTTAAGGCATGTCGCGCAGTGACTTAGTTGACCTTCGTCCAGTTCTGCGCGCGGCAAATCACAAGCACGCAGCCTGACACCGACAAAGACGAACCCGACAATTCCATCTTGGATTTGTAAGTCTTGTCCCGGTCAGGCGCCCAGATTTTACCGCCTGAATAAGCGCCTCCACCGTCGGCCCGCATGTCCCAAAGCATACGCTTGCCGATATTCGCGCTGTCGATCTCCGCGCCTGAGCCGTCAAAGGCTTTGCGGATCACACCGCAAATCGATCCGTCGCAGTCATAAAGCTCAACATGACCAAAGTTCCCATTGTCATCAGGCTGGGTTTTGTAGGTTCCCAACACAGGATCGGCCGCAAAGGCCGGCGTTGCGATCAGAAACGCCAAGGCGGCGAGCTTTGCACTGAATTTCATCGTACTCTCCCATTTCGTTACGACGGACACTGCCAAGGCATGGGGCGATCAATCAAGTATGACGTTGGGTTCCACTAGTGACTTGCCCTTTTTGGCGTGCATTGGCATGAGAGCGCGACGCGGCAAAAACCGAAGGCGAAAACGGCATGATCCTTTACCCGGCCATTGATCTTAAAGACGGACAATGCGTGCGCCTCTACAAGGGCGAGATGGATCAGGCGACCGTCTTCAACGACGATCCCGGCGCGCAGGCCCGCAGCTTTCAGGACGCAGGCGCGAAGTGGTTACACCTTGTTGACCTCAACGGCGCGTTTGCCGGCACGCCAGTGAACGCAGACGCGGTGGAGCGTATCCTGGACGCCACGTCTATACCTGCACAGCTTGGCGGTGGTATCCGTGATCTGACACAGATCGAAACCTGGCTGCGAAAAGGCATCAAACGGGTAATCCTCGGAACTGTCGCGGTAGAAGATCCCGATCTCGTGCGAAACGCCGCAGCGGAATTCCCGGGTCAGGTCGCTGTGGGCATGGACGCGCGCAATGGCTTCGTCGCCACACGCGGCTGGGCCGAAGAGACCGACATTCAAGTCATTGATCTTGCAAAAAAGTTTGAAGACGCTGGAATTGCCGCCATCATCTATACCGACATTGAACGTGACGGCGCCATGGGGGGGCCGAACGTTGAGGCAACCGAGACATTGGCGCGCGCGGTGAATGTGCCCGTGATCGCAAGCGGTGGTGTTTCTTCCATGAATGATCTGAAACGACTGAACGAGACGGGTGTAATCTCGGGCGCAATCTCGGGGCGCGCGCTTTATGATGGCGCGATTGACCTTAAAGAAGCGTTGGAAACGCTTTCCAGCTGACGTCTCTGGCGCTTTTCGCCAGAGCGCGTTAGGAAAAAGCCATGCTGAAAACCCGCATCATCCCCTGCCTTGACGTGGCCGACGGGCGTGTCGTCAAAGGTGTGAATTTCGTCGACCTGATTGACGCCGGGGATCCTGTGGAAGCGGCGATTGCCTATAACGCGGCTGGTGCGGATGAATTGTGCTTTCTCGATATCCACGCGACGCATGAAAATCGCGGCACGATGTATGATTTGGCAACGCGGACCGCAGAGCAGTGTTTTATGCCGCTTACGATCGGCGGAGGCGTGCGAACCGTGGACGACGTGCGCAACCTGCTTTTGGCCGGGGCTGACAAGGTCAGCTTCAACTCTGCAGCCGTTGCTGACCCGGATGTGATAGCGCGCGCGGCTGACAAGTTCGGAAGCCAGTGCATCGTTTGCGCGATTGATGCAAAAACCGTCGAGCCCGGCCGTTGGGAGATCTTCACCCATGGCGGGCGGCGCGAAACCGGGATCGATGCTGTCGAATTCGCGCGCACGGTCGTCGCCAAAGGCGCGGGCGAGATATTGCTCACTTCCATGGACCGCGATGGCACGCGTGCCGGGTTTAATCTTCCCCTGACACGCGCCATATCCGAAGCGGTGTCTGTGCCTGTGATCGCCTCGGGCGGTGTCGGCACACTTGATCACCTCGTCGAAGGCGTGACGAAGGGCAAAGCCAGCGCCGTTCTGGCCGCATCAATCTTTCATTTCGGTGACTTCACAATTGGCGAAGCAAAGGCCCACATGGCCGCCGCAGGCATTCCGATGAGGCTTTCATGACCACGCTCGAAGAACTTGAAGCGACAATCAGCGCGCGCAAAAACGCTGACCCTGAAAGCTCGTGGACAGCGAAGCTTTTGTCTAAGGGCCCAGAAAAAACCGCCGAAAAATTCGGTGAAGAAGCCATTGAAGCGATTGTCGAGGCTGTCAAAGGCGACCGCGCAGCCCTCACGCGAGAGGCAGCGGATGTCCTTTACCATTTGCTGGTGATGCTGGCATCCCGCGATGTGGCGCTCATTGACGTTCTGGCTGAGCTTGAGCAGCGCCAAGGTACTTCCGGGATAGCCGAAAAATCGGCCCGTTAAGACGCGCGCCGACCAATCAACCGCCCGTGTTCGACCTTCACGCAAGCGTCTTCAACAACGTCCAGCCCTTGAGACGCCGCCAAAATGCGGGCCTTTTCATTTCTGATCCCAAGCTGCATCCAAATCGTGCGCACATTTGGCAAGACCTCAAGCGCGTCTTCGACATGGCCAAAGACAAATTCGGACCGACGAAACAGATTCACCATATCCACTTTGGCTTGAATTTCGGACATCGCCGCAACCACGGTTTCGCCAAACAACGTTTCACCGGCGCAATTCGGATTGACCGGGATCACGCGATAGCCTGCTGAAACCAGATATTGACCAACGCCAAAGCTTGGGCGCGATGGCTTAACCGACGCGCCTATCATCGCAATCACGCGGGTCTCTAACAGGATCTTGGCAATATGTTCGTCACTCGGTGTCATAGCCGTAATCTAGGTTTTCATTTCGAAAGAAAAAGACGCCCGAGGCAAAAGCCCGGGCGCCAGTCACGGAACGAGGGACAGTGGAAGTGGCGCCGAATGTTCCGAGATCCGGGCCACAGGCTTTAAATGGGGCCATATTCCCACGAGGAAAGAGCATTTCGCAAACTTGTGAACAGACCCTTAACGTCACTTAGCCATCCAGAACGCCCGGCCAGTTCGCATTGGCGCTGTTGACATGGCCAGACTTGTTCACCGACCACAGTGCGCGCACCGACTTCGAATAATTCAGGTAAAGCTTGTCCTGATAAATGCTCCAAGCCGCAGGATCCGTGCTCGCAGTGTAGCCCTTTGAAACGGCATAAGCGCAATATCCACCGTATTGAGGCGCATATTTCGAAGGTTCAGCGTCGAACATGGCTTTGTTTTCAGCGCTGGCAAATTGGACCGTCGCGCCGTCCCAAAGCGAAGTAAATTCAGCGACACCTTCAACCGGCTTGCCATCGGTAAAATATGCGACCGGGTCATATCCGTTGATCGCGATCCCGCCTGAATTATACACAGGAGGCTCAGCGGCGAGCGCGGGATTTGCAATAAATGCGGCGGCAGGCAATGCGCCAGCACTGGCAATCAGAAAAGAACGGCGGGTCAGCATGTCAAATTCCTCAGTCAGATCGTTTCGTCTTGAAGCGAATTTGGCCCTTTTGGACGCACGTTGAAACCCCGGCCACAACCATGTGACCAGAGCGCTGACCTTGCGTGAGAATTGTTACAAAATTCGCTCAGTCGAAAATATCGAGCACATCATCAAAGATGTCATCGGCGGCGTCCCAAAGCTCGGATGCAATCCACGCCCCAATAGTCCGACGCCCCTTTTTCTTTTTTGGTGCGCGGTGGTGCTTTTGCGGTCGGTTTTTCGCCTTTTGGCGGATGGCCGAGGGCCGCACCAGTTCGCGGTCGCCCTTTGCCGAACTCTTCAACATCTTCAGTTCATGAAGCGGCGCGCCACATGTCGAACACGCCAACTCGTGGCGCTCCTTCCCGCGCAACACCAAAGCCGCACGGGTGCCGCAATAACAACAAGTGGCGATCTTGGTGGCATGGGGCATGGACGTTCCTTTTTAACGGCGTTGAGCCGCATATAGGGACACAGCCGCCGCATTTGAAACGTTCAGCGACCCAAAGTCGCGTGCAAACGGGATTTTTGCCAGCGCATCGCAAGTTTCCTTTGTGCGATCCCGCAGTCCCGGCCCTTCCGCGCCTAGAACCAGAGCGATCGGACGATCTCCGGCAGTTTTCAAGGATGGCTCAAGCTCCTCCTCGGCCTCCCCGTCCAACCCAATGACGAAATAACCCATGTTCTGCAGTTCCTGCAACGAGCCCGCCAAATTGCGCACCCGCAGATAGGGTTGGCGTTCAAGCGCTCCCGAGGCCGTCTTGGCCAAAGCGCCGGTTTCAGGTGCGGAATGTCGGGCAGGAGCAATTACCGCTGCGGCTCCGAACACTTCGGCCGACCGCAAGATCGCTCCGACATTGTGAGGGTCGCTTACACGATCAAGGCAAAGCACCACCGCGCCAGCACCCGCATCGGCAAGCCGATCCACTGGCGCCCCCCAATCCAGCGGCTTCACTTCCAAAGCTGCGCCCTGATGCACAGATCCGGGATCAAGTGGCGCGGGAAATTTCCTTGGATCGCCGATTTCTGGCTCAACACCTGCCGCAGCGACGGCTTCTGACAACTTGTCCAACGCGTTCTTCGTCACGACAAGGCGTAGTTTTTCGCGCGCCGGATTTAAAAGCGCATCTCGCACTGCATGCAATCCGAACAACCAAACGGTTTCGGCTGCCGCCGCACGACGCGCCTTTTCCTTGTCGATGACCCAGGTGGGTTTTTTCATGATCTTTGCCTTGCGCTTTGCTACCGCTTATTGCGGCGGCATCAATCGGAAGACAAGCGCAAGCACGCCAAATAAAAGGAACAGAGATCCAACAATCACCGTGCCGGCCGCAAAATTAAGTGTGCGCCGCACCTCAGGACCAGGCACGCCCTCGCCGTCCAATTCTTCCATCCACGCTCCCATTCTTGAGGGATCAGGCGTGCCCTCGGCAAAGGCCTTGAGCCGTTTCAGCCCATCGCGCGCCGGGTTCATATATAGGAACGCGATGATCATCACAGGTGTGATCCGTGACAATGTGTCTTTCATTGTGACCCGTGTGCCGCCGTCTTCTGGGGTCAGGAAATACTCGGTCTGCACATTATCCTTGGCAAACAAGGGAAACGCCGCTGCATTGAGCGGTTTCATCTGAAGATAAGCTTTTGGCTCTTCTTCTGTGATCCGTACCTGCAACCTGTCCGGCACCGGCACGCCTTCGTCTCCCATCCGCCCGTCAATAACGAGGTCAAACCGATCAGGCTCCCCCGGACATGCATCGATTCGGTCAAATCCGCTGTGAAAAGTCGATGAGCGCGCACGCGGACGCACGTGATCCCAAACGGCACTCGGGGATGCATCAATCCAGATGTCACCGCGACATTGATAGGGACGAGGGATAGCAAGCCAGTCCTTATGGAACGCCACCACTAAGAAGATCGGGAACAGAACCGATCCCCACTCCGCGATCTCGGTGCGCCTCGTCAAAGCGTCAATCGCGATCAAGGGCAGCCGGAACAGCAGACCGCAGATCACATAAAGCGTAATAATCAGGAAGAGCAGAGCAAGGCCAACAAGGACAGAACGCAGCATCACGAACGCCCCTGAATCGAGCCGAATTCTGCGTCCATTGCCTTGCGCTTTCTTACCATGTCACACGCCATTCCGATGAATGCCACTCTAATACCGGATTGTGGTTTTGCTAAGGCTTTCAAAGCTATCACAAGGATTGCCGTGATTTTCATGTTGACCACATAGCATCGCGACGATATTCGACCGCTCGGACCAACTGGTCTCAATGTGTGGGCGACAGGCCGCAAGGTGTGGCAGGGGACTGTAACTCCCTCGAGGCGACTCACGCCTGGTTCGATTCCAGGGTCGCCCACCATCTACTTCATCTTATTGAAAAGCATGAAGTATTGCATTGAACCAAGCGCGTATCAAAAGCGCTCCGCACGTCTGTATCGAGACAGAATTACTGGATTGCGCTCAGCACTTACGCGCCCTGGATTCTGAGCCGTTA
>CALLWO010000020.1 GCA_938016355.1 uncultured Boseongicola sp.
ATGTCCGGGAACACTGTTAGGAGTTCCTCCATCGAATACATCCCGTCACCGTCCGCGTCTTCAACGACGCTTTGCGCCCAAACGGCAGTTGCAAAGGCAACTGCGGTGATCGTCAGTGCTAGAAATCGCATGAGTTTATTCCTCTCTGATACTGGTCGGGGCCCTCGACCTTTTGATGAAGCTTCAGGAAGGATAAGTGCGGTGGTTCACCTGTCGGCGCAATTGGATCGGGTCTTATCCGCAAGAACCGGCCAGCCTATGCTGATTTGCTTCCTCAGAAAGCGCTATTTCTTGCGGACAGCCAAAAGTCGCCCAACACACGGCCAAGACCCGCGAAGCGACACCCACTATTCTGGCTGCTTCCCGCCGAAAAGGTCCGTGCCACTCACTCTTTCAGCGATGGCTTTCCAAGATGTTTGCGCAGTCGCGATGGCGTAGATTTCTTTTTGTCTTTGTATGGGTTTTTGTCGGCCTGCGAGCGGAAATGCAGGCGTATCGGCGTGCCAGGCATATCAAAACCTTGCCGCAACCCATTGATTAGATAACGTTTATACGCATCCGACATCTTGTCAGGCTGCGAACACATCATCACGAATCCCGGGGGCCTTGTCTTGGCTTGGGTGGCATATCGCAGTTTAATCCGTCGCCCACCGGGCGCGGGCGGCGGATGCGCCTCGACCATCCCGATCAGCCAGCGATTGAGCTTCGACGTCGGCACTCGACGGTTCCAGATGTTATAGGCGCGCTCAACGGCCTCCCGCAGACGATCCAACCCGCGACCGGTTTTTGCACTGACCGTCACAAGCGGCGCGCCGCGCAGTTGCGGCAGCAAACGCTCGAACTGTTCACGCAAATCACGCAACTTTTCCTGTTTTTGATCTTCGGCGTCCCACTTGTTGACCGCCACGACCACGGCACGCCCTTCTCGCTCAGCCAAATCAGCGATCCGCAGATCCTGGCTTTCAAACGGAATTGCCGCATCCAAAAGCACGACAACAACTTCCGCGAATTTCACCGCACGAAGCCCGTCCGCCACCGACAATTTTTCAAGCTTTTCCTGAACACGCGCGCGTTTTCGCATTCCGGCCGTGTCAAACATCCGCACCGGTAATCCGTCCCAGTCAAACGGCAGCGCAATTGCGTCCCGCGTAATCCCGGCTTCGGGTCCCGTAAGCAAACGGTCCTCACCAATCAACTTGTTGATAAGCGTCGATTTTCCGGCATTTGGTCGCCCGACAACAGCGATTTGTAACGGATGCGCCGCAGTCGGTTGGCGGTACGGCGTTTCAACGTCATCGTCTTCAGAAACATCAACATTGGTTTCCGGCGCTTCCGCCTCGATCCGCTCCGCCTTAAGCGCGCCCGCTTCCGCAACAGGTTGCAACGCATCATAAAGCTCGACCAGACCCTCTCCGTGCTCTGCCGAAAGGCGGATGGGATCGCCAAGCCCCAAAGAATAGGCTTCGATCAGGCCGCCCTCACCCGCGCGACCTTCGGCCTTGTTGGCCGCCAAAATGACATGCGCGGATTTCCGGCGCAGGATGCCAGCAAACACCTCATCATCCGGCAGGATGCCGTCACGCGCATCAACCATGAACAAGCAGGCGTCGGCCATCTCGACCGCGCGTTCAGTCAGTTTGCGCATTCGACCGGGCAAACTGTCGTCGTTGGCGTCTTCCAGACCGGCGGTGTCGATTACCGTGAACGACATATCGGCTAACTTCGCCTTGCCCTCACGCAGATCGCGCGTCACACCGGGCTGATCATCGACAAGCGCAAGCCGCTTGCCGACCAGCCGATTGAACAGCGTCGATTTCCCGACATTTGGACGCCCGACAAGGGCGAGTGTGAACGACATCTCAACGGTCCTGCAATTTGGTCAAGCCGCGCTCTTACACGGTCTAATCGTCAACGGAAAGCGTGAAGCTGACCATTCTCTGTGACGACGTAAAGCACGCCGCCTGCGACCACAGGATTGCGTGCCGCCCCATCGGGAAGGTCAATCTGCCCGATCAAAGCGCCGGTTGCCGCGTCGTACTCCCGCAAAATCGCGTCATCGGACACTACAATCAAACGCCCGCCGGCAAGTACCGGCCCGAAATGAGAGAATGTTGTTTTGCGCCGACGTGTATCGCGGCGAAAGAGCGAAAGCTCGTTGCTCCAAACGGTTTCGCCAGTGGCGGCGTCAAGCCGCAGCAATTTGTTTTCTTCGCTGATCAGAAATACGGAGTCGCCTGCGCGCAACAGCGGACCAATCGCACCTTCTTCGACGGACCACGCGGCTTGGCCGGTCGTGGCATCAAACGCCGCGACATTGCCCGCGTGATTGCCAGCGTAGACACGCGCGCCATCATAGACAGGGTCGCCAGAAACGTCTGAAATGCGTGAAAACGCGCGCACCGAGCGACGCCCACCCAGCGAAGCGGCCCATGCTGTGCCGCCCGTGCCGGCGACAGCGGCCACCATCTGACCCGATGAAAATGGAAAGACCACCAACGGACCTGCGATCACGGGGGCCGGGCCACCTAAAATGCCGCTCGCCGATGTTGACCCTAAAACCTGCCAAAGGATACGACCTGTATTTGCGTCCAATGCCCAGCCAATGGAATTGCGCGAGATGGCATAAACAACTCCGCCTGAAACCGTTGGCGGACCACTTGCCGCCGCATCCATATCCTGAACCCAACGCACTTCGCCGCTCTTTGCGTCCAATGCTGTGAGGGTTCCGAAACTACTGGTAACGAAGATCGCTCCACTACCATAGGCAAGTCCGCCACCCGACGCATCATCAGAACGATCGCTCGACGGCGTTAAATCACGTGTCCAAAGGCTGCCACCCGATGTCGACGTCGCCGTGACAAGTGCGCGGCTATCCAGCGTGAACACACGCCCATCTGCGACAATCGGATCGGCAGTAATACGATGTTTGCGTCCGTTGCCCGCACCGATGTCCGCACTCCAGACGCGTGCAAGAGAGCGGTCAAGACTTGGGTGCGTTATCCGATGTTCAGCCGAACCACCCAAATGGGTCCAGTTGGCATT
>CALLWO010000021.1 GCA_938016355.1 uncultured Boseongicola sp.
TTACGGTTTTGCGATGTCGCGTTTTTCGGGGCTTTGGTCCGGGCTGAAACTTATGAAGGACACGGTAGAAGTGACGTCGGTTGTGGATGGGTGCGTGGACCGGATGTCGTTTGTCACCCCGGAGTTCGAGATGCCCGAGGGGGGATTGAACATTCGGCTGGGGGATCATTGGATCCCGCAAGAGGCGCGGATCATTGATTACAAGCGGTTCGCGGCGGAAGCGTTTGCGCGGGCCAATCGGATTGATCGACGTGTCTGGGGCAAGGCCGGGGCAAAGATCGGGTTTGTGGCGGCTGGGAAGAACTGGCTCGATCTCAGTCATGCGATGATGCTACTCGGGCTGGACGAGGCCGAGGCGGAGCGGCTTGGTGTCACAACTTACAAGATCGGGCAGACCTTTCCGATGGACATGGTGTCGTTCAACGCGTGGGCGGACGGGCTCGACCTGATTGTTGTGGTGGAGGAGAAACGCAAGCTGATCGAAGTGCAGATCAAGGAAGCGATCTTTGACGACCGGCGCGGGCGGCGGGTTTATGGCTGGTACAAGGGAGGCGCAGGGCGGCTCCATCAAGAGGAATTGTTCCCGACGCGGTTCGCGCTTGATCCTGTGATGATTGCCGAGAAAATCGGAGAGATATTGATCGAAGAAGGGCGCGGGAACGATGCGCTAAATGGGCATCTGGAGGTTCTTCGGGCCGCGAAGGCGGCGGACAACGCGCCAGATATTGCAAATCGCACGCCCTATTTCTGCTCTGGCTGCCCGCATAATTCTTCGACGATCGTGCCGGATGGCAGCCGCGCCTATTCCGGCATCGGGTGTCATATCATGGTGCTTTGGATGGACCGGGAAACCAGTGGGTTCACTCATATGGGCGCGGAAGGCGCGAACTGGATCGGAGAGGCACCCTATTCCAACACGCGCCATGTGTTCCAGAATATGGGCGACGGAACTTATAACCATTCGGGGCTGCTGGCGATCCGTGCAGCCCTTGCTTCCGGCGCGAACATGACATTCAAGATCCTCTACAATGACGCGGTTGCGATGACGGGAGGACAGTCCAATGACGGGGAACTGCCACCGGATCGGATTGCGCGTGAATTGATCGCAACAGGTGTCAAACATCTCGCGGTTGTCTATGACGACAAGGAAGAGCCGCGACGGGCAGATTTCCCGCGCGAAGTTGAATGGCACCCGCGTGAAGAATTGCCAAGAGTTCAAGAAAAGTATCGTGAAATCAACGGCGTGTCGGCCATTCTTTTCATACAAACCTGCGCGGCCGAAAAGCGTCGGCGACGCAAGCGCGGGACGTTTCCGGACCCAGACAAGCGCGTTTTTATCAATACGGACGTCTGCGAAGGATGCGGCGATTGCGGGGTTCAATCCAATTGCGTGTCGATCGTTCCAGTGGAGACTGAGCTTGGTCGAAAACGCGCGATAGATCAGTCGAGCTGCAACAAAGATTTTTCCTGCATCAATGGATTTTGCCCCTCGTTCGTAACGGTGGAAGGCGGCACGCCCAAGAAGACTGCGAGCCGTGAGGTAGAGACAGGTGATCTGCCCGAGGCCGATTTGCCGAAGATCGACGGCACCTACAACGTTCTGATCACCGGAGTCGGCGGCACCGGCGTGATTACGGTTGGTGCAGTGTTGGCGATGGCAGCGCATCTGGATGGCAAAGGGGCCGGTATGATGGAGATGGCCGGGCTGGCCCAAAAGGGCGGCGCAGTGAATGTGCATTTGCGCCTTGCAAACCGGCCCGAGGACATCAGCGCAATCCGTGTTGCAACAGGTGAGGCGGATGCGTTGATCGGTGGAGATCTGGTCGTGTCGGCAGGCGCGAAGACGTTGGGCCTGACTTCGCCGGATCGCACGCGAGGCGTTGTGAACAGCCATGAGATCATCACTGGTGACTTCACGCGGGACACAGGCTTTCGTATTCCCGGTGAACGGCTCACCCTTTCGCTAGAGGCGCGTTTGAAGCGCGGCGTCGAATTTTTCGATGCGACGGAGCTGGCCTCGGTGGCGCTAGGGGATGCGATATATGCGAATATGCTCGTGCTTGGGGCGTCGTGGCAGCACGGTCACGTGCCATTGCCGCTGGAGGCTATTCGCGAAGCGATCCGATTGAACGGCGCGAAAGTGGTGGAGAATCTCAAAGCTTTTGAACTGGGTCGCTGGGCCGCGTTAAACCCGGCTGCAGTTGCTGACATGCAGACGGGTAATACGGCGGACCTGCCAAAGTCGCTTGAGGAGAAGGTCGCGTTTCGCGAGGCTCATCTTGAGGCTTATCAATCGGCGCGATTGGCGCGGAGGTACAGGGTGTTTTTGGAGAAGTTTGAGGATGACGCGCTGAAAGAGGCGGTCGCACTCGGGTATCATAAGGTTTTGGCCTATAAGGATGAATATGAAGTGGCACGGCTTTTGCAATCGAGCCGCGCCAAAGCTTCGGAGGTCTTTGAAGGAGAGTTAAAACTGTCCTTCCATCTTGCGCCGCCTTTATTGTCGAAAACCGGGGCGAATGGTCGCCCGGTTAAGCGGGCTTTTGGACCAATGGTTGAACGGGTGCTGCCGCATCTGGCGAAAATGAAGCGTTTGCGGGGAACTGTGTTTGACCCCTTCGGATACACAAAAGAACGACGGATGGAGCGAGGGCTCATTCGGGAATACGAACAGGATATGAGGCGGGTTTTGAGAACCGCCGATATTAATTCAGAAGTGGCGATGGAGCTTGCAAAGCTGCCTTTGGATATTCGTGGGTTTGGGCCGGTGAAAGAGGCCAACCGCGAAAAAGCGGCAGTTCGGCGCTTAGAATTGCTAAAAATGTTGGAGGCCGGGCCGCGTGCGCCGGGAATTGCGGCCGAATAGGTCGATTTGTGCGCGAATTCCAACAGGCCGACATCATCTTGTTACAAGTGCTCGCAAAATTCGGACGGTTCAGAATATTGAGGTGGCGAAAGGACACGACCCTTGCGCAAGAGACGTGATGCCAGCCGGGATATATCCTATGCGTTCTCCGCCCAGACAAAGGGCGGTCGTGCGGTGATCCGAACATTGGAAAACGCGACGGGCCGTTTGCGCATGATCAAGCGCGCCGATGGGTATCAGGACGAGATCGCGGGGGGCGCCGATTTCTGGGACGTCATGGTCGCGCGGTATGGTCTTAGTTTGCGTGTTCTGGGCGGTGCGCTGGAGGACATTCCAAAGACGGGTCCGCTGGTGGTGGTTTCAAACCATCCCTACGGCATCCTTGATGGGTTGATGCTAGGGCATATTTTGAACCGCGTGCGGGGTGATGACTTTCGCATACTTGCGCATCGGGTGTTTCAAAAGGCGGATGAACTGGACCGCGTGATCCTTCCGATCTCGTTTGACGAAACTCGCGCGGGTGTTGCGCAGAATCTTGCGACGCGGCGCGCGGCTTTGGGGCATTTGGCGAATGGGGGCGCGATTGGAGTATTTCCGGGCGGAACCGTATCGACATCTGCGCGCCCTTTTTCGCGCCCGGCGGATCCGGGGTGGCGGTCTTTCACGGCCAGAATGATAGCAAAAAGCAATGCTCAGGTCGTGCCGATCTATTTTGAGGGGGCAAATTCGCGGCTTTTTCAGATCGCGAGCCATTTGCATCAGACATTGCGGTTGGCGTTGTTGATCAAGGAGTTTAAAGCGCGCGTGGACGAGCCGGTGGGCGTTGTCATTGGCGAGCCAATCGCGACACGTGAGATCGAGACCCGCAAGAAAGATGCCAATGCGATGATGGACTTTTTGCGCGCTTCCACATATGCCCTGTCGCCAGAACGACCGGCCCGATTTGAGTATGGGCTCGAGTTCGAAGAAAAGCACAGAAGGGCCGGAGCCGATGGCGGTCGGGATATTAGATAGCGGATTGGGTGGGCTTACGGTTCTGCGTGCGGCTGCGGATCGGCTGCCGGAAGTGCCGTTTGTCTACTACGGCGACAACGCGCATACGCCTTATGGCACACGGGATGCCGACGATATTTACGATCTGACCGTGGCCGGGACGTCGCGGCTTTTTGAGGCCGGGTGCGATCTTGTGATATTGGCTTGCAACACGGCCTCGGCGGCGGCGTTGCGGCGGATGCAGGATTCATGGGTTCCGACGGACAAGCGCGTTTTGGGGGTCTTTGTTCCCTTGATCGAAGCGCTGACAGAACGGCAATGGGGTGACAATTCACCGCCGCGCGAAGTGTCCGTAAAACATGTGGCGCTGTTTGCGACACCTGCCACCGTACGGAGCCGGGCGTTTCAGCGCGAACTGGCGTTCCGAGCGATTGGCGTCGATGTCGAGGCGCAGGCGTGTGGCGGCGTGGTAGATGCGATTGAGGATGGCGACTTGATTTTGGCAGAAGCCCTGGTGCG
>CALLWO010000022.1 GCA_938016355.1 uncultured Boseongicola sp.
GATCAAGGCGGTCGCGGGCGGCGGTGGCAAGGGGATGCGGATCGTGCCTGACGGGTCCGCGTTTGAGGCGGCGTTGACTTCGGCCCGTTCGGAAGCGCGCAGCGCGTTTGGCAATGACGCGGTTCTGATCGAAAAGTATATTGAGACGCCGCGGCATATCGAAATTCAGATTTTTGGCGATGGCACAAAAGCGGTTCATCTGTTTGAGCGCGATTGTTCGCTGCAGCGCCGCCATCAAAAGGTGATCGAAGAGGCGCCCGCGCCCGGAATGACCGCGGAGATGCGCCACGCGATGGGGGCCGCCGCCGTGCGCGCCGCCGAAGCCGTCGGTTACGCAAGCGCAGGAACGGTCGAATTCATCGTGGATGCACGCGACGGACTGCGCCCGGATCGGTTCTGGTTCATGGAAATGAACACGCGGCTTCAGGTCGAACATCCCGTGACCGAAGCAATCACCGGCGTCGATCTGGTCGAATGGCAGTTGTTGGTGGCTGCCGGTGGCGCATTGCCGTTGGCGCAATCCGAACTCAAGATCACTGGCCACGCCGTCGAGGCGCGGCTTTACGCAGAAGACCCGAGTGCTGGGTTTCTGCCAGCGACGGGCAGGCTTGAGCATCTGATCTTTGATGATCGCGTGCGGATTGATACGGGCGTGCGAAAAGGCGACGTGATTTCAACGTATTACGATCCAATGATTGCCAAGTTGACGGCGCACGGAGAGGATCGCGAGGCTGCCATCGGGGGGCTTTGCCGCGCTTTGGAAAGCACCGAAATCGCAGGTGTTACGACGAATATCGCTTTCTTGGACCGCCTTTTACAGAATCCCGATTTCAACGCAGGGGTGTTCGACACAGGATTAATCGATCGCAATGCAGCACAGCTTTGTGAGGTATCCGCGCTGTCTGATGAGGCAATTGCGCTTGCGGCTGTTGAGGCGCTGGGCTTGGGACGGCACCCATTACAGGGGTTTGCGCTTTGGAACCCGCTGCGCCGTCACCTAACTTTGGATGGGCGCGCGGTGGTTGTGACCCCCACGGGCGAGGGGGCACTTGTGGATGTTGAGGGCACGACGTTTCGGCTGGCCATGCATGCTGAGAGGTGGCGTGTTGATGGGATGCGTTCTCGCCTTAACGTAAGTCGGTTTGGGGACGTCCTGCATGTATTTGGTGCGGGCGGCGGGCAGGTCGCGCTTCTTGATCCACTGGATGTCGCCGGGGCCGCAGATGCGCGCGGCGCGATTGAAGCGCCCATGCCGGGACGGTTGTTGTCGCTTGCAGTTTCTGCGGGCGAAACCGTTGAGAAGGGCCAGCTACTCGCTGTTCTGGAAGCCATGAAAATGGAACATGCGTTGCTCGCGTCGCACGACGGCGTGGTTTCAGAAGTTTTGGCGCGGACAGGTGATCAGGTCGAGGCTGGTGCGACCCTGATCCGATTTGAAGACCCCGAGACATGATTTTGGGCGCTCAAATAACTTTCCCTAATTGTGAGGCCGACGGCCTCGTGCGATGTTTTGCGCCGCCTCCGGCGTCGCGCTGGGCCGGAAAATCGGGGCGGTCGCATGGGTGAGCGCGTGGAGATCGTCGAGGTTGGACCACGAGACGGTTTGCAGAACGAGCCCGGATCGATCCCGGTCACCTCAAAGGTGGCTTTGATTGATGCGCTGTCGGATGTGGGGTTTGCGCGTATTGAAGCGGCGAGTTTTGTGTCTGAGAAATGGGTGCCGCAGATGGCGGGTTCGGCCGAGGTCATGGCAGGCATTTTCCGCAATCCGGGGACCAGATATGCGGCGTTGGTGCCGAATTTTCGGGGTCTTGAGGCTGCTTTGGCCGCGGGCGTGGACGATGTGGCTGTGTTTGCGTCGGCCAGCGAAAGTTTTTCAAAGGCCAACATCAACGCCACCATCGACGAAAGCCTCACCCGATATCGCGACGTTATCAGCGCGGCTTTGGATGCGGGGTTGCGGGTGCGCGGATATGTGTCCTGCGTCACCGATTGCCCGTATGAAGGCGCGATTTCGCCAGCGACGGTTGTACGCGTGGCGTCCGAGTTGGCGTCAGCGGGGTGTTTCGAAGTGTCGCTTGGGGAAACATTGGGCCACGGAACGCCTGACGCGGTAGACGAAATGCTGGCGGCTGTTGTGACGGCGGTTCCTGCGGAGATGTTGGCCGGGCATTTTCACGACACGGGCGACGTTGCTCTTTCGAATATCGGGGTGGCCTTGGATCGGGGCGTGCGCGTCTTTGATGCGTCGGTCGGCGGTTTGGGCGGGTGCCCCTATGCGCCCGGGGCTGCAGGAAATGTCGCGAGCGGGAAGGTTGCCGCGTTTCTGAGCGAAGCGGGGTACTTGCACGGGCTGAATGTCGAGGCGCTGGCGCGTGCTCGCGATGTTGCCACAGATTTGAGGACACGAACGCCATGAACACAGTGAAGTTCGACACAGACGAGCGCGGCGTTGCGACGGTTACGTTGGCGCGACCGCAAAAACGCAATGCGATGTCGTCTGAAATGATCGCTGAGCTTCGGGCTGTTTGCGAGAATATCGAGGATTTGCCATCGGTCAGGGTCGTGGTTCTGGCATCCCAAGGGCCGGTCTTTTGTGCCGGTGGGGACTTGGCGTGGATGCGTGCGCAGATGGAGGCGGATCGCGAAACCCGCCGGGGCGAAGCGATGAAATTGGCCGAGATGTTGTTGGCGTTCAATAGTTTAAGCAAGCCAGTGATCGCGCGTGTTCAGGGCGACGCTTTTGGAGGCGGCGTTGGGTTGCTGTCGGTTTGCGACGCCGTATTTGCGGTGCAGGACGCACGATTTGGGCTGACGGAAACGCGATTGGGTCTGATCCCAGCAACCATTGGCCCTTATGTTGTTGCGCGGATCGGCGCGGCGGCAGCGCGGCGATATTTCTATTCCTCTCGTGTGTTTGATTGCGGGGAGGCACGCGCGATGGGGTTGGTTTCAGAGGCTGTTTCGGCGGATGGGCTTGATGCGGCGGTGGGCGCCGAAGTTGAGCCGTATCTTTCTTGTGCGCCGGGCGCGGTGTCAGAAGCCAAAGCGCTTTGTCGGCGGCTTTCGGGTGCGGTAGGTGCCGCCGAGATTGAGGCCAGCGTGGATGCCTTGGTAAAGCGGTGGGATAGCGATGAGGCCGAGGCCGGCACGGCCGCTTTCTTTGCAAAAACGCCACCACCTTGGCGGCGTTAGGTGGCACTTGGCGTTGACCATGTGAAACGGGCGCATTAGGACGGTGGTATTCAACCGCGGATCAATGCGCGACCGGCGGACAGGGAGACGAACCAGTGGACGACATCCTTCGCGATTACCTGCCAATCCTTGTGTTTTTGGCACTTGCGATAGGCCTTGGGCTGGTTTTGATCCTGGCGGCTGTTTTTGCAGCACCGAGCAACCCTGATCCAGAAAAGCTCAGCGCCTATGAGTGTGGGTTCAATGCATTTGACGATGCGCGGATGAAATTCGACGTGAGATTCTATCTTGTGTCGATTCTGTTCATCATTTTCGACCTTGAGATTGCGTTTTTATTCCCGTGGGCCGTGGCGTTCGGAGACCTGAGCGACGTGGCGTTCTGGTCGATGATGGTGTTCCTCGGCGTGCTGACCATTGGGTTTGCATACGAGTGGAAAAAAGGCGCGATGGAGTGGGAATAGGCGAATTGCCTGTTCACTTAGCCGTTTCTTTAAGCCGTTCCAACAACACGTTCCAAGCCACCTGCGTCGACATTATGAGCCCGCATATCGTCGGTGAAGAACACAGGCCTGCTCACGCTGGATTTCTTTGCGCGATACATGGCGGCATCGGCTTCGATCACCAAACCGTTCCAGTCTGATCCTGCGCGCGCGACAGCGGCCCCAATGGACGTGCGTACCAGATGGCTTTCCTGACCGATCCGCATCGGCAGATCCGTTTGCATGATGATCCGATCGCAGACGGCCTGCGCGGCACTTTCGGGCGAGGGGTCAAGGATGAGGGCGACGAATTCATCGCCACCCAGCCGGGCGAGAATATCACCTTGGCGCATGGACCGGCGCAGCCGTTCGGCAGTCATTTCAAGCGCGCGATCGCCGCCGTCGTGCCCAACTGTGTCGTTCAATGCCTTGAAACCATTGATATCGAGATAAAGCACAGCGGCATTTCCTTTGGCAATCGCGGCCATGATTTCGTCGTTCTCGGCAAGCTCGTTGACGCCAGCGCGGTTCATCAAACCGGTCAAGGGATCGGTGCGCGCTTTTTCATGTTCTTGCAGAAAGCGTCTGGTTTGTGCGGCAGAGGCGCGACCGACCAGCAAACTGCCTGCCAAAAGTAAAAGCGACGTGGCCAGAATTGTCGGCAGCGCGCGGGCAAGCAATTGACTGCCCGGGCGGGGGAGATCAAATCGCAATGTCGCAACGGTTTGCCCGTCAATCCCGACGAGCCCGACGGCCCCCGTAGTCGGCGCAATCACACCGCTTCCTCTCATAATGCTCAGATTGTCGATGAGGAGTTTTTCGCCAATTTTTTCAAGTTGAGATTGGGTCAGCCATATGCCACCGACGATGACCGGCGTTTGAGAGAAATCCAAGTCATCCAGCCCAATAGGTTGGATGCGACTTGCCCCAATCAGGGTCAGCCGACCGTCAATAAAGGCGATATGCGACGTGGTTTCGTATTGTTGTCTGGGAAGCGCATTTACTTCGTTTGCCATCAGAGAAAGGAGGTCGCGATCCACGAGCGACAGATCGGACCCTTGCCCGCCAGTTTCGTAAGCATAAAGCGGGGTGCCGTTCACATCCGAAATATACAACAGATCAAATGCATTGCTTTCTGTCGCGCCGGTTCCGAGGTTGGCCAAAATCGCCTCGCCGTCCCGAGCGATCAGCCATTCATAAGCCTCGTTCCAGTTTCCGTAATCGCCGGTTGTGATTTCCACCCGTGTCAGTTCAGCGCCAATTGAGCTTTCCAGCAGTCGCTTTGCGTTTTCGCTGGCAATCTCGTTCGTTGCTTTTGCCATCCAGAATGCAAGGATTGCGATGGCCGCAATCGCGACGATACCAGTGCCCACAAGCGTCACAAATATGTGGCGCGGGACATGTGTTTGGGGAACATGTGGGCCAAATGGCATCGGGCGACCTTTCGCGGTTTCGCCACATCTGGTCACAAAGTCTTTAAGGAATGCTTTCTTTGCATGCCCTTGGGGGTCAATTTCGGGTCTTCGTACGACCTTTTTGAAGCCAAGTTCTCGCCCGGTCTTGCCTTGACCTTTGGCGGGGTGGGGCATAGTCCAAAAAGGGATAGCGCAGGAAACATGCGCAACCAAATTGGAACCGGCGAAAGAGAGGTCAGACCATGGGTGTTGCAACCGGCCAAAACACGGCAGGCGCAGACCGCGAGGTCGCAACCCAGACCCTGAACAAAGAGCTTCAGGACAAGGGTTTTCTCGTCACATCAACCGACGATATCGTCAATTGGGCGCGCACCGGCAGTTTGCACTGGATGACGTTCGGTCTGGCTTGTTGCGCGGTCGAAATGATGCACACGTCGATGCCGCGATATGACCTTGAGCGGTTTGGCACAGCACCGCGCGCGTCACCTCGCCAATCCGACCTGATGATTGTGGCGGGCACGCTTACCAACAAAATGGCGCCGGCGCTGCGCAAGGTTTATGACCAGATGCCCGAACCACGCTATGTGATTTCGATGGGCTCGTGCGCAAATGGCGGCGGGTATTATCATTACAGCTATTCGGTGGTGCGCGGATGTGACCGTATTGTGCCAGTAGACGTTTATGTGCCCGGGTGCCCTCCCACGGCTGAGGCTTTGCTTTACGGCATTCTGCAGCTGCAACGCAAAATTCGCCGGACCGGAACGATCACGCGCTAAGGAACCTCTAGAATGACCGAAGCCCTTACCGAACTTGCCCAGCATATCGAGTTGAAGCGCCCAGATTGCGTCGTGTCGTGGGACATTGCGTTTGACGAACTGACAATGAGCGTCACGCAGGCGTCGCTGCCAAGTTTCGTCGAGTTTCTGAAAACCGATCAGAATTGCCGCTTTTCAACGCTGGTTGATATTACGGCCGTTGATCTGCCAGACCGCGACCCGCGCTTTGACATGATTTACCATTTCCTCAGCATGTACCAAAACCACCGCATTCGACTGAAAGTGGGCGTGCGCGAAGAGGATATTGTGCCATCGCTAACGGATGTTCATCCCAGCGCAAATTGGTTCGAGCGCGAAGTGTTCGACATGTTTGGCATCCTGTTTTCGGGGCATCCCGATTTGCGCCGGATTTTGACGGATTATGGGTTTCGCGGCTATCCGCTTCGTAAGGATTTTCCGACGACGGGTTATACCGAGCTGCGTTATGACGAAGAGCAAAAGCGGGTGGTTTATGAGCCGGTTAATCTGGTTCAGGAATACCGCCAGTTCGACTTCATGAGCCCATGGGAAGGTGCGGAATACATCCTGCCCGGCGATGACAAGGCCGAGGAGGCCAAGGGCTGATCATGGGCGGTGTCCTCTGGTACATCATCATAACGGCTATGCTCGTAGTGCCCTTTTGGCGGTTGCTGCCAAAGTTCGGCATTTCGAAATATTTCGCGCTGATGGTGGTGGTGCCAGCTTTGGCGCTGATCCTGTTGTGGATCATGGCGTTTCGCGACGATGTGGAAGGGTTGAACGGATGAGCGTTCTTTTCTTCTGCGTGGGGGCCGCGAAATGCGGGACAAGCTGGTTGCATCGCCAGTTGGCGGATCATCCGGACTGCCACTTTCGCGCGATCAAAGAGCTGCACTATTTCAACGCGCTGGAGGCGGGCAAACTGCCGCGCGAACTGGCAAAGCATCGTGAGTATCAAAAGGCGATGCTGCAACGGTTTGGCGCAGGTGGCGAACGCCCAAACGATGAACAGGCCGCGCGGATGCGTGACCGGGCCGACTGGATGGATGTGTTAGAAGTTGGCGGGGATTTGAGCGCCTATCGACGCTATCTTGAAACAGGTGCCGGAGACGCGCGTGTCGTGGGTGAAATGACACCGGCATATGCGTTGCTTCCCGAGACGCGGCTGGCTGAGATGGCGCGTATCAGTGACGACGTGCGCTTTTTATATGTGATGCGCGACCCGGTTGAGCGGCTCTGGAGCCATATCCGTATGATTGCTGCGCGGCGCGATCCAAAGGGTGAAGTCCGCGCCAAACGATGCGCTCGTATTTTTGATCGCGTGATCGCGGGCGACGAGCCGCAGATCGCGCGGCGTTCGGATTACGCCACGGCCATCGCGCGTCTGATCTCAGCAGTGCCAAGCGGCAAAGTGCTGTTTGATGTTTTTGAGAATATGATCGACGGCAACGGTCTGGCACGGCTTTGTCAGTTCCTCGGGATTGCCAATGTCACGCCGAATAGGGTCCCGGTTCATGCGGGCCAAGCGCTGGAGATGAGCGCAGTACAACGACATGCGGCGGCGGCATTTCTTGCCCCGCAATACGACGCAGCGGCACGCGCTTTGGGTGGACGACCCGATGCGTGGGCTATGAAAGGATAGAGTGATGGACGGCAAGTTCGAAGACGCGCTGACCGGCGAACAGAAAATTCGCAATTTCAACATTAACTTCGGGCCTCAACACCCCGCAGCCCACGGCGTTTTGCGCCTTGTGCTAGAGTTGGACGGCGAGATTGTCGAACGTTGCGATCCCCATATCGGGCTTTTGCATCGCGGCACCGAAAAACTGATGGAAAGCCGGACTTACCTGCAAAACCTGCCGTATTTTGACCGTCTCGATTACGTCGCACCGATGAACCAGGAACATGCCTGGTGTCTGGCCATTGAAAAGCTGACCGGCACAGAAGTACCGCGCCGCGCCCAGCTTATCCGCGTCCTTTATTCCGAGATCGGCCGGATATTGAACCACCTGTTGAACATCACCACCCAAGCGCTTGACGTGGGTGCGCTGACGCCGCCGCTTTGGGGCTTTGAAGAGCGCGAAAAGCTGATGGTGTTTTACGAGCGTGCTTGTGGCGCGCGGCTCCATGCAGCCTATTTCCGCCCCGGCGGCGTGCATCAGGACCTGCCGCCAGACTTGATCGAAGATATCGACACTTGGGCTGATGAATTCCCGTCCGTGATGTCCGATATCGACGGGCTTCTGACCGAAAACCGCATTTTCAAGCAGCGCAACGTTGATATCTGCATTGTTTCTCAAGAAGAAGCGCTGGATTGGGGCTTTTCGGGTGTGATGGTTCGCGGTTCGGGCATGGCGTGGGATTTGCGGCGCGCACAGCCTTATGAATGTTATGACGAGTTCGAATTCCAGATCCCCGTGGGCAAGAACGGCGATTGTTATGATCGCTATCTTTGCCGGATGCAGGAAATGCGCGAGAGCCTGAAGATTATCAAACAGGCCTGCGAAAAGCTGCGCAATGAGCCCGGCGAAGTCATGGCGCGGGGCAAGATGACCCCGCCGACACGGGGCGAGATGAAAACCTCCATGGAGGCGCTGATCCATCATTTTAAACTTTATACCGAGGGCTTCCACGTGCCTGCCGGTGAGGTTTATGCCGCCGTTGAGGCCCCCAAGGGCGAATTCGGCGTTTATCTGGTGGCCGACGGATCCAACAAACCTTACCGCGCAAAGCTGCGCGCGCCGGGCTATCTGCACCTGCAGGCGATGGACCACGTGGCGACCAAGCACCAGCTGGCCGATGTGGCCGCGATCATCGGCTCCCTTGATGTCGTGTTCGGGGAGATTGACCGTTGATTACCGTCATGGGCCTGTTCCCCGCGGCACTTCTGGCCTCCGGTTTGGGGCTGCATGCGGTGCCCATGGGGCTGTTCATCACCCTGACGGGCGCGGCCGCCACGGGGGGCATGTGATGATCCGCTTAGCTTGCGCTTTTGCCTTGATGGCCGCACCTGTCATCGCCCAGACCGAGGATGAGGTCGCCGCGATGACCCGCGCCGTCGAAGAGGCGGGCTGCGTTGTGACGGCCGACAATGGCGATGCGGTTCAGGCGGCCTCCGGCCTCGATGCGGACCAGACCATGGCCGTCATCGCGCAAATGTACACCGACGGACTTGTCGCGCTTCAGGCGGACGGGACCATGAAATTGACCAACGAGGTTTGCGAATAGCGCGAACCGTCCGACCGACGACAGGACACCGACCCCATGCTGAGACGCCTCCACCTCGAACAGCCTGCCAGCTTTGCCTTCACGCCTGAAAATCAGGCGTGGGCCGAAAAGCAGATCACCAAATATCCCGAGGGGCGTCAGGCCTCCGCGATCATTCCGCTGCTTTGGCGTGCGCAGGAACAAGAGGGCTGGTTGACCCGCCCGGCGATTGAAACGGTCGCGGAAATGCTGGATCTGGCCTACATGCGCGCGCTGGAAGTGGCGTCGTTTTACTTTATGTTCCAGCTGCAGCCTGTGGGATCGGTTGCGCATATTCAGGTCTGCGGCACCACGTCGTGCATGATCTGTGGCGCCGAAGATCTGGTCGCTGTGTGCCAAGAAAAAATCGCCCCCAACCCGCATGAGCTGTCCGCCGATGGCAAGCTGAGCTGGGAAGAGGTTGAATGCCTCGGGTCTTGCGCCAACGCGCCCATGGCCCAGATCGGCAAGGATTATTACGAAGACCTGACCGCCGCCCGCATGGGTGAGATCATCGACGAACTGGCCGCAGGCAAAGTGCCGCTGCCCGGCCCACAAAACGGCCGCTATGCGTCCGAGCCTCTCAAGGGTTTGACGACGTTGACGGAATTCGACAGCGGGAAGAACCAATACAACGCCTCCGTGCAGCTGGCCCATGACCTTGGCGACAGTGTGAAACGCATCGACGGCACCGAAGTGCCACTGCTGGCCCCATGGGGGCAGGCGGCCCCAACGACAAATGCGCCTGTGCAAGTGACGGGTGCCCCAGCGAACCAGCAAAAACCAGTGGCCAAACGCCCTGCGGTCAAAAAGGCCACGGATGGCAAAACGCCCGGTCCGAAACCGGCGGCGAAAAAGCCTGCCAGCAAAGACGGCATCACCAAGCAAGCGGCCAACGCCGACAGCGCCGCCAAGCCCCGCGGGAAATCCAACCCGCCAGCCGCTGCGGCCTCTGCCGCCACCACGGCTGAAAAGAAACCACGCACCATGACTGCCCCGCGCAAAGCC